>CBKWFZ010000084.1:0-9281 GCA_966673785.1 uncultured bacterium | reverse complement strand
ACAAAGACGGTTATTTCTACGGAACGCTGGCTACGGCAATCAATCCCGGCGGAGCCAGTACAAAACCGCAGATCCCTGACCGCGGAAAAGTGGTGAAGATATCGAAGGAGGATGGATCATTTTCATTTGTCGCCAGTGGTCTGAGAACTCCGAACGGAATCGGTTTTGGAACCGATAATGAAATTTTTATTGCTGATAATCAGGGGGACTGGTTGCCTGCAAGCAAGATCATCCACCTTCAGGAAGGCGCGTGGTATGGATCGCGGTCAGTAGACTTTGAAGGCACAGCCGACGCAACGGAAACATTACCCGTCGTGTGGCTTCCTCAGGATGAGATCGGGAACTCACCAAGTCAGCCTGCGAAATTGGATGTGGGCCCGTATCAGAATCAGATGATTCACGGCGAAGTAACGCATGGTGGAATCAAACGTGTTTTCGCTGAAAAGGTGAATGGGCAATATCAAGGAGTCGTGTTCAGATTTACGCAAGGTCTTGAAGCAGGTGTTAACCGTATCGTCTGGGGCCCGGACAGTGCCTTATACGTGGGTGGCATCGGGTCCACCGGAAACTGGGGACATTATGGAAAACTGGATCACGGGCTGCAACGCCTCAGTTATAATGGTAAGTCAGTATTCGAGATGCTCGCCGTTCGCGCTCAACCGGACGGGATTGAAATTGAATTCACGGAGCCGGTCGCGAAGGAGGCAATAAATGCTAACTATTTTAATATCAGTCAGTGGTGGTATAAACCGACAGAAGATTATGGTGGACCGAAGCTGGACGAGGAACGCCTGACGGTGAAGCGCATCACTCCGTCTGATGATGGAAAGCGGGTGAGGCTGGTTCTGGCTAACATGAAACCCGGTCACGTGGTTTACGTCAGGTTGAACAAGGAGCATGTGAAGAGTACCGCCGGATCGGAATTGTGGTCGACGGAAGCGTGGTACACAATGAACGCGATTCCGGAAAAGCAATTGCCATAAGATGAAGCTTTTCGTATGGAAGGCCGTTGCGATCACGTAGCGGCCTTTTTTCTTTGTGCCGAACGACATTTTAACATGAATTCATTAATTTGACCCGGCCGAAAGCGTTTGCAAAGGAAGAATCCTTAAATTAGTTTGAGCTTCTGAGCAATGAGCAGAGTCGTACATACCGATGCAGTGGAGGTAGCCAGGATCCGGTCTGGTGATGAAACTGCATTTAACCGCATCTACAAACTTCATTGGCTCAGACTATTTCGTCTGGCTTGCCGGATTGTGGAAGATGAGTCCGTTGCAGAAGATATCGTTCAGGATATTTTTGTTTCCTTCTGGGAGAAGGGATGTCATCTGGAAATCAACAATATAGAAGCATACCTCTATCAATCGGTTAAATTTAAATGCTTCATGCACCTCCGTTCCGGAAGTATCAGTCGAAGGCATCTGGAACACTTTTCGAGATTGGCAGCGGAAGCGAAAAACACGGAGGAATACGCGCTTACCGAACTTGAAGACATGCTCCAGCAAGGTATTGACAGCCTTCCGGAGCGATGTCGTGAGGTTTTTTATCTCAGCCGGGTGCAGGCGCTGCCAAATAAAAAGATCGCAGAGAAGCTCCACATCTCTCCAAAAACAGTTGAAAATCAGATCACAAAAGCGCTGAAGCAGCTCCGTCTCTCGATCGACAAGCTTGCAGTAATCGCCGGATTTTTCCTCCATTTTTAATTTTTCTTAAAAAATAATCGGGTCGGCATAGGGGATGTTGCAATCGTGTGCAACTGATTGTTATGCCATTACATGAAGATGAAATACGGCGCATCCTGGATGCCTACATTTCAGGCAGGGCAACGCCGGAAGAGATAGCGTTACTCAATACGTTTTTTCGCGAGCACAAGGATGCTGTGGATCAGGAAATACTTCGGAAGGAGGAGTATGCGTTGCTACAGGAACGGATCTATTCAGGAATAAGCCGTCGGATTCAACCCGCCAGACCAAAACGCAGTTACCGTGCAACCTGGGTGGCTGCGGCTTCGGTCACACTCATCCTTGCGATATCGATCGTCTACTTCCTTACCCCGGGCAACGTGCCCCATACTGCCTCAAGGGAAATTCCTATTATAACCAGGACTACGTCGAAGGGCCAGAAACTTATGCTGGGGCTTCCCGATGGTACGACGGTGAAATTGAATGCGAATAGCTCGTTGTCATTTCCAGGCGATTTTTCCGGATCAGTACGCGAAGTCGTGCTTTCCGGTGAAGCGTTCTTCGAGGTGACTCACGATCCGTCGATGCCATTCGTCGTGAAGACACCACTTGGGTCGACAAAAGTGCTCGGAACCTCCTTCAACGTAAAAAGCAATTCCTATAAAACGGAGGTCACCCTTGTTACAGGTAAGGTTGACGTTTCCAATGACGAACAGCATGTCCTGTTGATGCCTGATCAACATGCATCCATAAAACAAGATGAGGCGGTGATAACCGTGGCAACCGTTGACGTTTCAAAGTACACGGAATGGAAAGATAACATCATTTCCTTTGACGACGAACCTTTGTCCGATGTCGTCCGCGAGCTTGAGGACTGGTATGGAGTTGAGATCAAAGTAAGCAATCCCGATCTCGGGTCTTGCCGGATTACCGGAAGGTACGACAATGAATCTCTGGAAAATGTTCTGGAGAGCTTCCGGTTCATGCTGAAAGGATCTTACACGATGAACGGGACGAATATTACACTTTCCGGAAAAGGATGCCGATAACACCAACCTAAACGCAATGCTATGAAAACAGGAATACCACCTTAGACATATTTCGATTCGCCCCCGTGGCGAAAAAAGAAGTCCGGGAGACTCATTTTGGCCGATGCATCCCCGGACTTAGCCTGAGATATGTTTCACTCAAACCATTTCAAATCTATGAAATTTCTACATAAGCTTATTATGCTTATATCAAGGAATACATTACGCCTTATGATCATCCAGATAATAGGGATGAATCTTGGCCTTGCTGCTACGATAAACAGCCAGGACCTTGATAAGGTTAAGGTTTCCCTTGTTGTTTCAGACGCTCCTTTGACCGCTGTCCTGAATGAAATCGAGAAAAAAACCGATTTTGTTTTTGCGTACACGGATCAGATTGCCGGACTTGAGAAATCATTCAGCCTTCAGTACCGTAAAGCGTCGCTGAAGAAGATTCTGATTGATCTTTCCATTCAGGCAAACGTCGAGTTTAAAAGGATCAACAATACGATCTCGGTGAGTCCCCATCTCACTCCGGAACCTCCGCCGGTAACGGAACGAACCATTGCTATCGACATATCGGGCAGGGTTACGGATGAAGACGGCGCAGGTTTGCCAGGCGTTAACGTGCTCGAAAAAGGTACAACGAATGGAACCACCACGGACGCCAATGGTGACTTCAAGCTTGCGGTTGCCGGAGAAACGAGTGTGCTTGTTTTCTCATTCATTGGATATGAGTCGCAGGAAGTCCCAGTCGGAAATCAGACAACCGTCAATATTTCACTTCGGCCCGACATTACACAAATGGATGAGGTTGTTGTGATCGGCTATCAGACTGTCGATAAGCGCGACCTCACCGGCGCTGTGTCGGTTGTCGATCCTGGAGAATCTAACCGGATTGCTGCCACTTCCGTTGCTGAGTCAATTCAGGGACTTGCGCCCGGCGTAACGGTTCGGACGAGCGGCGCTCCCGGCCAAATGGCCGCAATTGAAATTCGCGGTGCGGCAAGTTTTGCAAACACAAATCCGCTCTACGTCATTGACGGAATGATTGCGGATGCCAACACCACGATCAACAGCAATGATATCGCTTCCATACAAATCCTCAAGGATGCTTCTGCGGCGGCCATCTACGGATCAAGGGCTGCGAATGGCGTGATCATTATTACGACGAAAGCCGGAAAGGAAGGCCCTCCCAAAGTTGCATTCTCTGCGCGGTATGGTATACAGCAAATTCCAAAGCGCTACGATCTGATGAATAACAGCGAGTTTGCTGAATTGCAACGCATTCAGTATCAGAATTCCGGACTAACGCCTCCGTCCAGCGTCGACAGTAATTTCGATCCGTCAATTAACACGGACTGGCAGGACGAAGTGATCCGCACCGGGAATATTCAGGATTACAATGTCAGCCTTTCCGGTGGAACTGCGTCTTCGTCCTACCTTATCTCAGGCAGCTACTTTACAAACAAGGGTGTATTGATCGCCAATGATTTTGATCGAAGCAGCTTGCGGGTCAATACAAAGACTGAAAAGGGCAGGTTCGCATTTGGTGAAAACCTGTTGCTGACTTACACCAGCACCTCCGGTCCGGGCGAAGGCAACCCATTTTATGACATGCCCCAAATGCTTCCGGTGATACCGGTACGTGACCCATCTTATGTTTCACCCACCAATCCGGAGGGCTGGGGTATCGGAACTAACGACGCCGTAACGTATGCATGGAATTCAGTAGCCGTCGCCAACCTCGTAAGATCACCTGCGAACTACGCGAAGCTGGTGGGTAATGCGTATGCAGACTTCAGAATTTTCGACTGGTTGAATTACCGGTTTAACGTTGGGTCAGAGGTGAGTTTCGATCACCTGAAACGCGTTCGCGAAGTGGGCGTCTGGCAGTATAACGCCGCCGTTTACCCGAGTTCTATCGATGAAGAACGATCACGGTTTACAAACTTTCTTTTTGAACATACGCTGAACTTTGAAAAACAGTTTGGTGACCACCGTCTGAACGGAGTGATCGGGATTTCGAGGCAGCACTTCAGACGTGAAACCACCAGCGGCGGCCGTACGGATCTGCAGCTGTTTGGAAACGATTACCTGGAAACGATCGGATCGGCTCAAGGTACTTCCTATGCTGCCGGTGGCGTTCCGGTGAACTACAAAAGTTTCGGGTATCTCGGGCGGATCAATTATTCGTTCCGTGACACATACCTGCTTACACTTACGGGCCGCGTTGATCAGGATTCGCGATTTGGTGAAAACTACCGGACTGCGTTCTTCCCATCGGTCGCGGCGGGTTGGCGAATCAGCAACGAAAGCTTCTTTGACGTCAACTGGATCTCAAATCTGAAACTTCATGCATCCTATGGCAATCTCGGTATTGTCTCGGCGGGCTCGTACGGATACACGGCGTACATCAACAACAGTCCCCGCGCCGTATTTGGCCCGGATCAGTTTCCCTACGTCGGCAGTACACAGGCGCAGCTGTCGAACCCTGACCTCAAGTGGGAGGAGCGCGTTGTCAAAAATATCGGCATCGATGTCGGTATTCTGGAAGACCGGATCACGGTGTCTATCGAAGCGTACAATTCGCTCGCGAAAGACAACATGCTCCAGTTACCCGTCGCGGGATATCTTGGTAATCTTCGCGGTGATCCTTTCGTGAACGCGGGATCAATACGCAATACGGGCGTCGAGATTGCGGCAACGTATCACCGGAACAAGGGCACATTTAAATGGGACGTGTCCGGTAACCTTACCACTATCCGCAACAAGGTTGTTGATGTCGGAAACCGCGGGGAGGGAATCGACTATATTCAGATTGGAAATACACGCACGCAGGTAGGTCGTTCGATTGGCGAATGGTATGTGCTCGAAACCGACGGGATATTCCAGTCCGAAGAAGAAGTGCTTAATCACACGAACGCTGACGGTAAGGTGATCCAGCCCTTTGCAAAACCGGGGGACATCCGTTTTGTCGACAAAGATGGTAATGGCGAGATAAATAACGAAGATCGCGACTTCGCGAGTTCACCCTGGCCAAAACTTCAGGCCGGCGCACAGTTCAATGCCTCGTATGGACCATTTACGATGAACCTCCAATTCGTCGGCGTGTTTGGATACACGATCTATAACGACACCCGTCGCATTCTTGACAGCTATCAACGCACGAATTTCAGAAGCGATGTCAGCCAGTGGACACCGGAGAATCGGGATACTGAAGACCCGCGCATCGCGCTTGACACCGACCAGGGCATTATTGACAACAACCGTGGCAACTCCGATCGCTGGCTTGAGAACGGTTCTTACCTGCGGCTGCGGAACCTCGAGATCGGGTACAAACTTCCGGCGTCATTGCTCTCGCGATACGGAATTCAAAATGCGAGGCTATACGTAAGCGGTCAGAATCTTTTTACAATAACGGGTTACTCGGGCCTTGATCCGGACGTCGCCGGCAATGGAGTTTTCGAGAGAGGATTTGATAACGGAAACTGGCCATCAAGCAGACTTTATTCGGTGGGTTTTCTTCTCGGTCTGTAACGTAAACGATAAAGCATTATGAGAAAAATATTTCTTACTATAATAATTCTCGGGGGGATAACACTGGGCTGTGATGATCAGCTCGACATCGTTAACCCAAATGATCCAACGGTGGAAGTTTACTGGCAGAACGCGGACCACGCGGTGGCTGGTGTCAATGCGGTGTACAGTACGCTCCATCGGGGTGCAATTTCCAGGTGGTTGCCTTTTTACTACATCATTCGCTCCGATGAAGGGAAGAGCACGAGCCCCGCGACCGATATCGTCAACAACATGGATCAGTTCCTTGTAACAGACTATAACTTCTGGGGTGCGTACGATATTTGGAAAGACAATTACATTGGCATCTTTCGCACCAATCAGGTTGTCAACTTTGTCCCTGGTATCGCCATGGATGAACAGTTGAAAGCGCGCGTTATCGGGGAGGCGAAGTTCCTGCGGGCGTTGTTCTATTATCATCTCGTGACGTTGTGGGGCAACGTTCCGCTCATGCTGGAACCATCGACACCCAATGACAAGCCTGCAACATCGGATGCGGCAGAAGTGTGGCAGCAGATTGAAAGCGATCTGACTGACGCCGTTAACGCGCTGCCAGCTTCGTATGCCGATCCCGGCGACCTCGGACGTGCCACAAAGGGTGCAGCGCAAGCGTTGCTCGCAAAAGCGCACATGCAACAGCAGGACTATACGGCGGCACTCACGCCGCTGGAATGGCTTGTAGAAGGGGAGGGGAGCGCGGTCTATGATTTGATGCCAAACTATCGCGATAATTTCCTTATCAGCACCGAGAATAACCAGGAGTCTGTATTTGAGTGGCAGTTCGAACTCAACCCAGGCGAAAATCACGATGACGACACAGACCCACGCGCCGATGCACTTAATTACGGCAACTCGATAGCCCAGTTTTTTGGTCCTAGTGGCATAGGCTGGTCTGACGGTGAGGCTAACCGCTGGGTCGTCGACGAGTTTCTCGATGAAACCACCGTAGGAGGCGAAAGGGATCCGCGTCTTGCTGCATCGTTTCTGTTCGACTATACCGATGAGGATGGTCCGGAAGAAACAATGATCTATGGCCAGTCCTTCATGCAGCGCTATGGCCCCGATAATCAGCGCGTGTGGTTCCGTAAGTTTCAGAATGATCACTGGAAGGATTTCGAAGGATACAATTCGCCCAACAACTGGCGGTATATCCGGTATGCGGATGTGTTGCTGATGTACGCCGAAGCATTAAATGCAACAGGAAGCACTGCGGATGCCTACGAGCATGTCGATCGCGTTCGGGAGCGCGCCGGCCTCGCGCCATTGTCTGACGTGAAACCGGGACTGAATCAGGATCAGTTCCTGGAGCAGCTCAAACATGAGCGGCTGCTTGAGCTTTCCGGCGAAGGACACCGCTGGAATGACCTTGCCCGCTGGGGCGATCTCGGACCTGATCTCGCACAACGTGATCCCGGGTTCAACAACTTTGATGTCGGAAAGGATGAGCTTCTTCCTATTCCCCAGCAAGACATCGATATCAATCCAAATCTGGAGCAGAACCCGAACTGGTAAATAACTTTTTACGGGCGTTGCCTTCAGGCAATGCCCATTTTCCACCACTACGTCGAATGAAATATAACTCACCTGCTATCTATTTACTTTGCCTTTTTGTTTCTGTGATCTCATGTGGCGATGACGGTCCCAGGCCAGTTGTTTCAGAACTCGCTGACGATGAGTTTAAGAATCCGATACTCACAAGCGCTCCTGATCCGTGGGTTTTCCAAAAGGACGCGTGGTACTACTTCACGCATACGACCGGGAACAGCATTCGTCTGTACCGGACAAAAAGTATGAGTGATTTGAAAAATGCCGAAGCAAAAACAATCTGGTCTCCTCCTGTGTCGGGCATGAATTCCAGGAATATATGGGCGCCCGAGATTCACTTCGTAAACGGCAAATGGTACTTTTACTACGCCGCTGACGACGGGAATAACAGCAACCACAGGATGTGGGTCCTGGAAAACGAGTCTGTTGATCCATTCACCGGTACCTGGGTTGAGCGTGGTGAACTTGAGCTTCCGGATGACAAGTGGGCGATTGACGGAACAATTTTCGAGCACGATGAGCAGTTGTATTTTCTTTGGTCAGGCTGGGAGGGGGATGCCGACATTCGTCAGGATATTTATATTAGTCGTATGACCGACCCGTTTACGGCCGAAGGCGAACGCATTAGAATTTCTCTTCCCGAACTGTCGTGGGAAAAAAACGGTGCACCTCCGGCGGTGAATGAAGGACCACAGTTTATGAGACATGGAGACCGGCTTTTTGTTTTTTTCTCGGCAAGCGGATGCTGGACGGACCAGTATTCCATCGGTCTTCTTTATGCCGACGCTGCCGCGGATCCCATGGACCCCTCGGCATGGACAAAGGCACCCGAGCCGCTCTTTACCACCAATGCATCAGGCCAGGCATTCGGTCCCGGCCACAACAGCTTTTTTAAATCGCCCGACGGTTCAGAGGACTGGATCATCTATCATGCTAATCCCGGTGCCGGCATGGGATGTGGAAAATCGCGTTCTCTGCGGATACAACGGTATACCTGGACAGAGGAGGGGTTCCCTGATCTTGGTAATCCGGTTGCGTTGAACACGGTTTTGAAAAAACCAGCCGGAGATGAGCAGTGAAACAACAAAACACAAAGCAATCGTTGAAAATATGAAAGCAGATTTAAGAACCACATTATTCCTGGTTTGTCTCGTTTCCGGTATCGTTTCTTCACATGCGCAGGACAAATGGAAACTTGCATCGCCCCGTATCGTTACGCCATGGGCGGAAAATATTGATCCGGCAAATGTGCACCCTGAGTATCCGCGGCCGCAAATGGTCCGGGAGAAATGGATTAATCTTAACGGACTCTGGAGCTATGCGATCGCACCCGCCGATGCCGGAAAGCCCGCCTCCTGGCAAGGCGATATTCTCGTTCCTTTTCCCGTCGAATCGGCGCTTTCAGGTGTGGGGAAAACTCCGGGTAAAGAAAACAAGCTTTGGTATA
>CBKWFZ010000083.1:0-9370 GCA_966673785.1 uncultured bacterium | reverse complement strand
CCTCCTGGTTACCCCGGAACTGACTGTATCCGAATATCTCTTTCAAGCGCTCCTTTAGAGCGTCTTTCTCTTCTACCAACATCTTATTTGTTTCGATAAAAACCTATTTATGTATCTTTGCGTTCCAACAAAGCTAATTTTCAAAAGGCATTGAATTTAGTAAAAAATATCAAAAAAATTGCACAGGCTGTCTTATTAAATGAAGCTCGTGCGATTGAAAATCTGATCAGTCTCATCGACGATAACTTCGAGTCCTGTGTTGACGAAATTTATTCTGCGAAGGGCCGTGTTGTCATTACAGGCATTGGCAAAAGCGCCATAATTGCAAATAAAATAGTCGCCACACTTAACTCGACCGGCACGCCTGCATTATTCATGCATGCGGCTGATGCCATTCACGGTGATCTGGGTATGATCCAGAAGGATGACATCGTTATCTGTATTTCCAAGAGCGGTAACACCCCGGAGATCAAAGTTCTTGTTCCGTTACTCAAACGCAGAGGATCAAAGCTTGTTGCTTTAATTTCAAACACAAATTCCTATCTCGCGCAACAAGCCGATTTTGTGTTAAATGCAACGATTGCAGAGGAAGCATGTCCTCACAATCTTGCGCCAACAACCAGCACCACCGCGCACCTTGCACTTGGCGACGCACTCGCCGTATGCCTTCTTGAAAAGCGAAACTTCTCGTCACAAGACTTTGCCGAGTATCATCCCGGTGGCGCACTCGGAAAGCAGCTTTATTTGAAAGTTTCTGACATCTACTTGCAAAATCAGCTTCCCCGTGTTTCACCCGATACCCTAGTTACGGAAGCAATACTCGAAATTTCGAGCAAGCGTCTTGGCTGTACGGCCGTTATTAACGACAGCGGAGAAATGGCAGGAATTATAACTGACGGTGACCTTAGAAGAATGCTTCAGAAAAACATTAATATTGGGAGTCTCAAAGCTGCTGAAATCATGACGACCAACCCAAAAAGCATTCAAAAAGATGAATACGCTGTTAAAGCCCTTCATATCATGCAAGAAAACAACATCACGCAACTTCCTGTGATGGACGGCAGCAGGATCGTAGGTTTTGTCCACCTCCATGACCTCCTGAAGGAGGGCATCGTATAGAAAACTAATTTTTGCATAAAAGCACGCCCAAGGCGGTTTTAAGCTGATGAACAACAACTTGTATGTCGTATTGATGGCCGGAGGCGTAGGTGTTCGCTTTTGGCCTTATAGCCGGAATTCAAAACCAAAACAGTTTCTAGACGTCCTTGGGACGGGCAAAACCTTGCTCCAATCCACGTTTGATCGGTTCGTAGCGCTTTGCCCCCTCGAAAACATCTATGTAGTAACGCACGAGGAGCACGCAGACCTCGTCCGACAGCAGCTTCCTGCGTTGCAGGCACATCAGATTCTGATGGAACCGATGCGTAAAAATACCGCTGCCTGTATTGCATACGCCAGCTATACGATTGCAGCCCGGAACCCCGAGGCTGTAATCGTGGTTTCGCCCGCCGACCATCTTATCCTCAAGGAGTCTGAGTTTCACGAAGTTATTCGAAAAGCGGCCGAGCAAGCCAAGAGCCAGGACAAACTCATCACACTCGGGATCAACCCGACACGCCCGGAAACAGGTTACGGCTATATCCAATATCATACGGAAAAAAGCTTCGCGAAGAAAGTGAAAACATTCACCGAAAAGCCGGAGCTCTCACTTGCCAAGAAATTTCTGGAGAGCGGAGATTTCGTCTGGAACTCCGGAATTTTTATCTGGGGTGTTCAGGCAATCCTTCACGCAATGCATGAGTACCTGCCCGAGATGACGGAAGTTTTTGACGAGATCAAGGGAAAACTCGGTACGCCGGACGAACGCGAAGCCATCCACATTGCCTATCCGCAGTGCAAGAGCATCTCGATCGATTACGGAATAATGGAGAAGGCCAAAAACGTTTACGTATGCCTGGGGAACTTCACCTGGTCGGACCTTGGATCATGGGGTTCCATACATGAGATCTCGACGAAGGACGAGAACAACAACGTTCTTTCTGCCAACGCGCTTACCTATGAAACCCGAAATTGCATCATCAAGGGCTCGCCGGACAAGCTCATCGTTGTGCAGGGACTCAACGGATACCTTGTCGGCGAATTTGGTAACGTGGTCATTGTGTGCGAGAAAGACAAGGAAGAACAATTCCGAAGGTTCGTCAACGATGTGAAAGCAAGGCCGAATTCAACGGAATACGTCTAGTCAAATTCCGTCTGAAGATTAATATACCGTTTGCTGATGTAATACTTTTGCGCTTGCAACAATTCTATGATAGCATTTCTAAAAGGGAGGCTCGTACATCGTGACCCGACTCACGTCATTATTGAAGTGAACGGCATTGGGTATCATGTTCAGATTTCTCTGCAGACGTTCTCTGCCGTTAAGGAACAGGAAAACGTCTTTCTTTTCACGCACCTTGCGATCCGCGAGGATGCCCACGTTTTGTATGGATTCGCTTCCGAAGGCGAAAAACGACTATTTCAACAGTTAACTTCCGTAAACGGAGTCGGGCCGAGCACCGCGATCGTAATGTTGTCGTACATGAACGAACACGAACTCAGGACTGCCATAGTTCGCGAGGATGCCGTTTCGCTGCAATCCATAAAAGGTATCGGAGGGAAGACTGCACAACGGGTCATCATTGAACTGAAAGATAAACTCAAGAAGGAAAGCTGGGAAGAGAGTCAACCAGCGATTTCCTCCGGGGGTCACAATACCGTTAGAAAAGAGGCGTTATCTGCTTTACTCACCCTGGGTTTGCCGAAAGCCGTGGCCGAGAAAAGTATCGATAGCGTTCTGAAAAAATCAGGAAATACTGTTACCTTGGAGGATTTGGTTAAACAAGCGCTTAAGAATGCGTAGTGACTTGCAAAGCCACACAGCAAGCTATCTGATTTCTTCTGACATGTGCTTTGAACTCAATTGATATGGGTCGTTTAAACAGCGTTTAATTGAGGTTTTTTATACGGAAGATTACCCACAGCCTTAACCTAAGTCATAGCCTGCTTCTATGGCTGTGCTTCCTCATTACCCCTGCTGTAATTTTTGCTCAGCAACAGGACTCTGTCCGGCTGCCATCCGATACGACAAAGACCGATCAACCGTACAGCCCTACACGCAGACCGACATTCCAGCCTTCCGACCGCTACGGTGACCCCTTTTCAAACTCGACAACGGAATCGCCGCTGTTTCTGAAAAACCCGTCGCGGATGACGCTCGACGTCGATATCGACACCGCCGGGGATTATACGATCTACGAAAAGATCGGCGAACTGAATTATCGTCCGACGTCAAGTATGTCGTTCGAAGAGTATAAGCGGTACCAGGACCGCCAGATCCTCAAGAATTACTGGAAAACCCGGGCACGGGCTCAGGACGGAGAGAGCCCCGTAAGTTCGCGTGGAATAATTCCAAAAATATACATCAGCCCCGTGCTCGATCGCATCTTCGGAGGAAGCTATGTCGAGCTTGTGCCACGCGGATTCGTCACGCTGGATTTTGGCGGGCAATTCCAGAAAATCAACAACCCGGCTATGCCAATTCGGCAGCAGCGCAACGGGGGTTTCGAATTCGATCAGCAGATAAACCTTAGCGTAATCGGTAAAGTTGGAGAGAAGCTGCAGGTGATGGCCAACTTCGACAACAACAACTCCTTCGATTTTCAAAACAACATGAAGGTCGAGTATACAGGATTTAAGGAAGACATTCTGCAGAAACTGGAAATCGGTAACGTGAGCCTGCCTCTCAACAACACACTCATTCAGGGCGCTCAGAATCTTTTCGGAATCAAGGCGCAGCTGCAATTCGGAAAACTCAACGTAACGACCATTGCCACGACACAACGGGGGAAGACTTCATCAATCAATGTTGGGGGAGCCGGGCCTGCCGGGTCGGGTCAGGGGAGGCCGTTTGAACTTATCGCATCTCAGTATGACGAGAACCGGCACTTCTTCCTCAGTCATTTCTTCCGGGACAATTTCGAAGGATGGACCCGGCACACGCCTCAGATAACATCCGGGGTAAATATCATGCGGGTCGAGGTTTATATTTTGAACCGCAATAGCGACACGCAAACGCTCCGAAATGTGGTGGGTCTGATGGACCTCGGTGAACCCAGTCGGATTTATAACGGGGTGGTTACGTCAAATATGGGAGTGGCGGCGGACAATCTTGCCAATACGTTGAACTATGAGGATGGACTCCTAGCCGGGATATCGCGCAACGTAGACGGAATCAACGCTGAACTCACCTCGGTTGGACTGACCTCAGGTGTCGACTTCGAAAAGATTACCGGTGCCCGAAAGCTAAACTCGACGGAATATACCTTCCACCCCCACCTCGGTTATATCACGCTTACGCGAAAACTGCAGAACGACGAAGCTATCGCAGTAGCCTATGAGTACACATACCGGGGCCAGTTGTACCAGGTCGGCGAGTTGACGGAGGACTATGCGACGCTCGACAGAGCGGAAGACGAAGTGGTTTTTCTTAAACTCCTGCGACAACGTAGCCTTTCAACATTCCTGAAGACACCGGCATGGGATCTGATGATGAAGAACGTTTACAGTCTCGGTGTCAACCAGCTTACGAGCGAGGGATTTCAGCTGCGCGTCATCTATAAAGATGATGCGTCCGGTACAGATCAGCCGCAGCTTCAGGAACCGGTATTCCAGGATAAACCGCTTGTAGAACTGTTCGGGCTGGACCGGTTAAATTCCGTTAACGACCCGTTCCCTGACGGCAACTTCGATTACGTGGAAGGCATTACCGTAAACTCCGCCAACGGCCTCATCATATTCCCGTTCCTTGAACCTTTTGGAAGAACGTTGCGTGCCAGGCTTGGGGACAACCCTGTGCTTATACGCAAATACGCCTACGACACCCTGTACCGTACCACGAAAGCGGAGGCCGAGCTTTTCGCGACCAAGAACAAATTCTGGCTGAAAGGCTTTTACTCATCCGCCGGCGGATCTGCCAAAGAAATCATGGTTCCGGGCTTTGGCCTCGCGCAGGGATCCGTCAAGGTGTTTGCAGGAGGGCTTGCATTGATGGAGGGCACAGACTTCGTCGTTGATTACACGTTCGGAAAAGTCACCATCCTCAACGACGCAATTCTGAATTCCGGCAAAGAAATACAGGTCACCTTCGAACAAAATGATCCGTTCGCTTTCCAGACGAGAAGTTTGCTGGGAACACGCCTCGACTACAGGCTGAGCGATGACATTAATTTCGGATCTACCTTCCTGTACTACAATGAACGACCGGTGATCTCGCGCAATCAGATCGGAACCGAACCGGCCCGGAACATGCAGTATGGACTCGACTTCAACGTTAACAAGCAGAGCCGGATGCTCACCAAACTCGTTGATGCTATTCCGCTGATCCAGACAAAGGAACAATCCACAATTAATCTCACCGGAGAATTTGCGCAGCTTATACCCGGCACATCAAACGTGGTCGATGGCGAAGGCACCGCGTACATAGACGACTTTGAAAGTACGGCAACACCGTATTCGCTGATGAACCCCTTTAGCTGGAAGCTCGCGGCCATACCTCAGACTGACGGTGATATTTATGAAGGTCAACCCGCTGCTTATCCGGATGGAGCAGAATTGAGCAAAGGTTTCAGAAGGGCCAAGCTGGCTTGGTACACCATCGATAACCAGCTTCAGCGCGATGGAGGCAATTTCGTACCATCCAATATCACCGACGACGATCAGAAGAACAATTACGTACGCGCGGTTGCATTTGACGAAATCTTCCCGCAAAAGACGGCGCAACAGGTTCGTCTTCCCGAAACGGTTCTCGATCTTGCCTATTATCCGCAGGAACGCGGTCCGTACAATTACAACGACAGACTTGACGGCGCCGGCAAACTTCCGTTGAGTGATATTGAAAGAAACTGGGCAGGAATCACCAACGCAATCCGGACAGAGGTTGATTTCGATAAGGCGAATATTGAATACATTGAATTCTGGATGCTCGATCCATTCCTGGATGGCCCCAATGGTTTACTAGATGAAGCCGGTAATCAGCGGCCGAACACGAAAGGCGGTAAGGTAATTTTCCAGCTTGGCGATATTTCCGAGGACGTGATACCAGACGGCAAGCACGCCTTTGAAAACGGGTTACCCACAGACGGTAATCTTACCACTGGCAAAGTTACCGAAACTCCGTGGGGATTTGTTACTGACCAGCAGTATCTCACCAATGGATTTGACAATACGCAGGCGGGATCACGTGAGAATCAGGACGTCGGGCTTGACGGTCTGCCTTCCGATAAAGAGGTGGAAAAATTCAGCAATTTTCTTGGCAGCCTGACCGCCGAAACGCGGAACGCAGTATCTGCAGACCCGTCAGCAGATGACTATCGTCACTTCCTCGATGCATCTTATGATCAGGCTAATGCGAAGATTCTTGAGCGTTATAAAGATTACAACGGTATGGAGAACAATACTCCAACCGCGTCCAATACGAGCGATATCGCGTTCGCGAATTACCAGAATCCTGACAATGAAGACCTGAATGCGGATAACACGCTCAGTGGCGATCTCGAAACCTACTATGAGTATGACATCGATTTGCGTCCCACCAAGCTAGCCGTTGGGCAGGAGTACATCGTGGACAAACGAACCACAACGTCATCGCTGAATGGCGAGCAGGTAACCTGGTACTTGTTTCGCATACCGATTCGCTCGTGGGAAAGACGTTTCGGTGACATTCAGGGATTTAAATCTGTCAGGTACAGCCGGATGATACTTACTGGGTTCAGCGAGCCTGTGGTACTCCGACTCGCAAATTTCCGAATGGTTGGCAGCCGTTGGAGACGCTACACAGAAAGCCTGCAGGAGGGAATTCAAAAAGATCCGGAGACGGTTATTGAAAATGTAACTGTTTCGGTGGTCAGCATCGAAGAGAACAGCGAAGCCGATATAGAAGGCAACAAATCCGCGTACGAACTTCCTCCCGGATTTCTCCGCGACCGGAACGTTGCAGCAAGCAACTCGGCATTGCTGAACGAGCAGTCCGTTCAAATGTGCGTGGATAACCTCGAAGACGGAGATGCGCGTGCCATGTTCAAAAACCTTTCGATGGACCTTTTTAATTACGGCAGACTGAAAATGTTCCTCCACGCGAATAGTTATTCGAACGATGACGAACTGCACGCATTCATTAGACTTGGAACCGACTTCGATCAGAACTATTACGAGGTTGAGATTCCGTTGAAGATATCAAAGGACCTGAATTCAAACGACGCACGTGAAGTCTGGCCGGAAGAAAATGAGATCGATATTGCCTTTGACGAACTTTACGCACTCAAGGCACAGCGCGACCGCATCAACTATCCGCTCAGCGATCCATATCCGCGAACCCCGAAACAGGTTGGTCGTCATCTGATACGCATAGTCGGAAGACCGGATCTGAGTTCCGTTCAGGTCGTTATGATTGGTGTGCGAAACCCGAGTTCACCTGACCGAAGACCACACTCGGTTTGTCTTTGGGCAAATGAACTTCGCGTTACTGATTTTAATCGCACGGCGGGATGGGCCGTTAATACAACGCTGAGTGCCAAGCTTGCCGACTTCGCCACGATAACGAGTGCGTTCCGCCATACGACATTCGGATTTGGAAGCGTAAGTTCAAAAATTTTCGAGCGCACCAGGGAAGAAACCACAGCCTACGACGTTGCCGCAAACATTAACGTCGATAAGCTCATTCCGGGCGAACATGGCATCAAAATACCGATGTTCGTCGGTTATGAAAACACACTCATCACGCCTCAGTACGACCCCGCAAACCCTGATCTCAAGACTGACGTTATGCTTAGCTCCTTTGACGAGTCGTCGCCGGAAGAACGACGAAGGCGGGATAACTATCTGAAAATTATCCAGGACAAGACAACGCGACGAAGCCTGAACTTCACCAACGTGCGAAAAGTCAAGGTGAACCCTGATGCGAAGACACACATTTGGGATATTGAAAATTTTGCATTCAGCTATGCTTTCAGTGAAGCCGTCCGAACGAGTTTCACGACCGCGCTTGGCCTGCAGAAGACACAACGCGGTTCCATTTCGTATCAGTTTAGCCCGAAGGGCACCGGCATCGAACCGTTCAAGGACTCAAAGCGCCTTGCATCGCCGTGGCTGAAGTTCATCAAGGACTTCAACTTCAACCTCATGCCCAGCAACATCGGCGTGCGCTTTGATCTGGAAAGATCATTCGGGAAAACGATCTACCGAAATTCCATCGGCAACGGCGAGTTTTCCGAGTCACGACCCAACTATTTGAAGTACTTCACTTTCAACAGACAATACAACCTGCGATGGGACTTGACCCGGGGTCTGTCTGTTGAATACAACTCGCGCGTGAACGCGATTGTCGATGAGCCTTACGGTGACATAAACACCAAAGAAAAGCGCGATACGGTTCTGAACAATCTGAAGAAGTTTGGCCGGATGAAGTATTTCGACCAAAGTATCACCGGAAACTACAAGCTTCCGCTTGACAAGTTCCCGCTAACGGATTGGATAGGCGCGGACTACCGGCACATGGTCACCTATTCGTGGAAAGCAGGGCCCGTTAACCTGCCCGGCGCCCCTGAGTCCATTCCAGACGACCTCGATTTCAAAAACACGATTCAAAACAGCCGTGAACGGAATTATGCAGGGCGGCTTGACCTTGTAAAGCTTTACAACAAGGTCAGTTTCCTGAAAGAGATCAATACACCGCCTCCGCCTGCAAGAACGGGTGGCGCCCGCCCACAACAACAGCAGCAACAACCTGACACGCTCAAAAAAGCCGGTATGCCCTCCGTGATAAAGAGCCTGTTCAAACTGATGATGTCGGTCAAATCGATTAACGGAACCTACTCGATCGCTGAAGGAACCATATTACCTGGTTTTCAACCCACACCCAAATTTCTGGGAATGGACGAGGCCTGGAGTTCTCCCGGATGGAAATTTGTGCTGGGTGATCAGAACCCCGATATCCGCAAACGTGCCGCGCAAAACAACTGGCTTGTTAAGAAGCAGGAGCTCAGCACACTCTTCACCCAGGCAAGAACCGAAAACCTGAATCTCAGAGCAAACGTCGAACCGGCGCGTGATCTGAAAATCCAGGTTGACGTCAAGAAGGAAACGCAGACCAACTTTTCGGAAACCTGGCGTTGGGATCCAAGCAACGACCAGGGCCTCGACAACGGATTTGGCAGTTACACTCCCTTCAGAACAGGGACATACCGGATATCGACAATCTCGTTGAGGACAGCATTCGAGAAATCAAACAGCGAACTCGAATCATCCGTCTTCGATGAGTTCGAAAAAAATATAG
>CBKWFZ010000082.1:0-9433 GCA_966673785.1 uncultured bacterium | reverse complement strand
AGCCCATTTCATACCAAGCTTCGCCCCCGCACCTTCGGGATGCGTTGCCGTGAGGTGGTAAGCATCAGCCGACATTCCACCACCTGCGACCTCCGCATAGATGCGCGCGCCACGCCGCATCGCGTGCTCATAGTCTTCCAGTATCAGTGTACCCGATCCTTCGCCCATAACAAAGCCATCACGCGTTGCGTCAAAAGGTCGGGATGCCGTGGCAGGATCGTCGTTCCTCGTTGACAAGGCTTTCAACGCATTAAAACCGCCAATACCGGCCTCGTTTATCGCCGCCTCCGAGCCACCGGTGACAATGATGTCGGCCTTGCCCCAGCGAATGTAATTCATTGCATCGATGATCGCCGTAGTCGAAGTTGCGCAGGCCGATACGGTCGTGAAATTGGGACCCATAAAACCATACTTGATCGATATCCACCCCGATGCAATATCGACAATGACTTTCGGAATGAAATAGGGATTAATCCGCGGGGTTCCGTCTCCGAGAGCGAAGGCGGTGATCTCCTGCTGAAACGTCTGGAAGCCGCCGTTTCCCGACCCCCAGATCACGCCGACACGAGTCTTGTCAATAGTATCGAGATCAAGTCCCGAATCTTTCAACGCTTCCGCCGTCGACACCAGGGCGTATTGTGTAAACGGGTCGATCTTACGCACTTCCTGTTTTTCGAAATAGTTCAACGCGTCATATCCTTTTATTTCACACGCAAATTTCGTTTTGAATTTGGACGAATCGAATCGTGTGATCGGTGCCGCGCCGCTTTTCCCCTCGATGAGGTTGTTCCAGAATTCAGGGACGGTATTGCCAAGAGGCGTTAAAGCGCCCAGGCCGGTAACTACGACTTTGCGTTGTTTCATGTAAGCGATATTTGTTCAAGGATTTTTTTACAATTTCGAATGACCATCTTCATGGCGCGGTCGGAGCCGGAAACCCGGCTTACCATGATCGCGCCTTCGATCGATGTGAAGAAAAGCATACCAAGTTCCGCGCTGTTTATCGACGTATCAAACTCGCCGTTTCGTTTGCCTTCTTCAAAAAGGTTTGAAATAAAGGCAATGACATGCCCGATCTCCCCTGCTACCTCGCGCCGAAGCGATTGATGGTGATCATCCGCTTCAACCGCGTTGTTGAGCAACGGACACCCTCCGGGAATCGGTGAGTTGAACACATGTGTCGCATAGAACCGAAGCAGAGCTACCAACTTCGCTTTCGCCGAGGTTTTACCCGCGATCATTCGCGCCATCGCCTTCTTCGTTTCTTCCATCGCGAATTGAAACGCCGCACAGGCGATCTCCTCCTTGTCGGCAAAGTTTCCGTAAAGTGATCCCTTGGTAAGACCGGTTGCTTCCTGGAGGTCGAATAGTGAGGTACCGGAAAACCCGCGCTTGTTAAACAGCGGGGCGGTCTTCTCGACAATGTATCGCCGCGTACGTTCCGATTTCTTCACGCGGTAAAAATATACCGATCGGTATATTTTTCAAAACATTCCGAATTTAATATGGGTAATTTCAGGAAAGGGAGAATATCTTTTGCATGACGACCCATTTCTCGCCCGGTTTTGCAAAGGGCAGGGCCTGCTGGAAATTCCACATAAGCTCTTCCCATTTCTGCACGGCAGGATTATTCGTATCCCTCGTCTGCTTTTCGGCAAAGGTGAATGAGTCTGATGTTTCCATGATCATAAAAAGCCGGTTACCTGCACGATAGATCTCCATTTGCCCAATTCCGGCACTTTTGATACTCTCGATTATTTCCGGCCAGACACGGGTGTGCCATTCTTCATACTCCCTGATCTTTTGCGGATCATCGATGAGATCGAGGGCAAGCGCATATCTTTTCATGAGCGAACGCGGTAACCTTTCCAGCCGAAAAATGCGACAAACGCAAACGCGAGTAATGGGACGAACAGCGAATACTGCATCGGGAGTAGTCCCATGATCGGAGGAAGCAATGCGCCACCGACGATGGACATAATGAGCAACGACGAACCCAGTTTCGTGTTATCACCAAGATCCTGTACGCCAAGCGCAAAAATCGTGGGGAACATGATTGACATAAAGAAATTGATTCCAATCAGCGCGTACACTGCGAATGCTCCTTCCGCGAAAGCACCCATCAGGCACAGCGCCATCGCCGCAAACCCATAAGCCGTCAACATTTTGTGATCACGCACGCGCCGCATCAGCCAGGTGCCAAAAAATCTTCCCGACACAAAAAGGATTGAACCTCCAAGTAAATAGTATTTCGATGCAATCTCACGGCTCGTGCCGGGCAACAACTTAGTAACAAAGTCTATTGTAATTCCCCAGATGCCAACCTGAGCTCCGACATATAGAAACTGAGCAAGAACGGCAAGCATGAGGTGTGACTTTTTGAAAATCGCTTTATCAAAATGCAATCCACTTCCCTTATCCGGTTCCGGCATTTTTGAGAGAATAAACAGGAGTGCTACAAACAACACCATTGAAGCAATTCCCACGTACGGAATGATTACAGCCTCCGCAGCCTGTTGTTTCTCCTGCAGTGTAGCCATTTCTCCCTCGTTTCCAGAAAAAATGAACTGTCCCGCAACCCAGGGTCCAATCACAAGCGCCACACCATTGAATGACTGTGCAAAATTAAGGCGCACTGTTGCCGTCTCCGGTTTTCCAAGCAGCATTACGTAAGGATTCGCTCCCGTTTCCAGAAAGGCCAGGCCACTGGCAATAATGAAAAGCGCGACGAGAAAGAAACCAAATGCAAGTAATTTTGCAGCCGGGATGAACAATAGCGCACCGGTTGCATAAAGCACAAGTCCCATCAGGATACCCTTTTTATAGCTGTACTTCTCCATAAAAAGTCCGGCAGGGATTGCGATTGTAAAATAGCCAAAATAGAATGCAGTCTCGACAAACATCGCCTCCGCTCGCGAGATCGTAAACACCGGCTGAAAATGTGCGATAAGCGTCGAATTCAAAATGTTCGCCAGTCCCCACAGGAAGAACAGACTGGTAACAAGAATCAGCGGAAAAAAATACGAATTACCTTCGACATGGCTGGTTTTCGCTGAGACTTCTTCGGCAGGAATCAATGGCATAGGTAAATGTTTGGTAAATTAACTTAACGCCCGGTCCAGATGAACATATCCGCCGTCGACGTAAATAAGCTGACCCGTTGTGTGCGATGAACGATTGGAAAGCAGGAACAAAACCATATTCGCGATCTCTTCTGCCGTAGTCATTCTGTGCTCAAAAGGAATTTTCCCCGTAATCGCGGCAAGCTTTTCGTCCGGATTCGGAAAGGTTTTGATCCATTTATCATAGAGCGGAGTATAACATTCCGCAACAATCACTGCATTAACGCGAATGCCATAGGGCAACAACTCGACCGCCCATTCACGTGTCAACGCATTACGCCCTCCGTTCGAAGCGGCATATGCCGACGTGTTGCCTTGTCCCGTCTCAGCAGTCTTCGATCCGATGTTTACGATCGCCCCGCGACTCTCCTTCAAATAAGGAAGCGCATGATGTACGATAAGGTAATAATGCACAAGGTTCTTATGCAACGATGCAATAAACCGCGCATAGTCTCCTTTTTCGAGTCCGACGCCGTCATTGACGCCCGCGTTGTTTACCACGCCGTCAATCCTTCCGAAACGTTCCGCGACCTTTGCAACAGATATCCGGCATGCCTCCGGATCAGACAACTCGGCGACCACCTGAAATGCCTTCCCGCCTTTCGCCTCCACCTGCGACACCATGGCAAGGTTGTCATCCTCGTTTCTGCCAATAATAACAGGTATGGCCCCTTCGCTTGCGAGACCGCTAACGATGCCCGCACCAATGCCTTTGGCGCCTCCGGTTACGATAATGATTTTATCCTGCAGAAAAAGATCCATTGGTTTTCGGAAGAACAATTAAAAGTATAATAAAAAAACAAAATTACTCACCACCATCCGTCAAAGTTTGTAGAACGCAACGGCATTGCCACCGAGTATCTGTCGCTGCTCAGCCTCGCTGAGGCGCGAAATATAATCGCGCACGATATCGAATTGCTCCTTGTAACTGGCGGCTACCAGACATACGGGCCAGTCCGATCCGTACATCAGACGCTTCGGCCCAAACGCCTCCAGCACTTCATCGAGGTAAGGGTAAAAGTCGTCGCGTTTCCAGTCGCGCCACGATGCTTCTGTCACCATTCCCGATAATTTGCAGAAGATATTGGGAAAGGTAGCCATCGCCGCCATGTTGAGTTCCCATTGGGTCTTCTCTCCGCTCACAATCGATGGCTTGGCGATGTGATCAATCACAATCTTCGTATCCGGGACGCTTGCAACAAACGCAAGCGCCTCCTTCAGCTGATGATGATAGATCAGCAGATCATACGTAAATCCGTGTTTAGCCAGTTGATTGACTCCATTGATAAAAACTTTATCCAAAAGAAATCCCGCCGGTTCACCCTGGACGACATGCCGGAAACCTTTCAGTAGCTTGAATTTCCTGAAGTACAGTAGCTTTTCCGTTAGATCATCGCCCCTCAGGTCGACCCAGCCGACCACGCCCTTAACGAAGGTTGTTTTGCCCGCCAAGTCCAGCAGAAAATGCGTTTCGTCCTCCGACTGGTCGGCCTGAACCGCGACGCAGCCGTCTACTCCATTGGCACGAAGTTCCGGCAAAAGATCTTCGGACAGGAAATCTCTTTTGATAACGTCCATATCATCCGTTATCCACGAATCCCGCACCGGGTCGTACTTCCAGAAATGTTGATGCGCATCAATGATCATGATGACAAAGGTTACGGTGATACCATTCAGATTGCAACCTGTCGCTGCGTACCAAGGCCGTCGATGCCCAGTTCTACTACGTCACCTTCACGGATATAGACCGGTGGCTTAAATCCTAACCCTACCCCTGCTGGCGTACCGGTAGAGATAACATCACCCGGAAGCAGCGTCATAAACTCGCTGATATAGCTGACCAGGAATGGTATTTTGAAATACATGTCCTTCGTGCTGCCGTTCTGATACATCGCACCGTTCACCTTCAGCCAGAGTTTGAGATTATCTACGTCCGCGACTTCGTCCGGGGTGACCAGCCAGGGACCCATGGGCGCGAAGGTATCGCAGCTCTTTCCTTTCACCCATTGTCCGCCACGTTCAAGCTGAAAAGCACGCTCACTGTAGTCGTTATGCAGACAATAACCCGCGATGTAATGCATCGCATCGTTTTCTTTTACATAACTCGCCCTCCGGCCAATCACGACGGCCAACTCCACTTCCCAGTCCGTCTTGACGCTGTCGCGCGGGATAATCAGATTATCATTCGGACCAGTAAGCGCGCTTGTCGCTTTAAAGAAAATTATCGGTTCAGCAGGAAGCTGGGCGCCGGTCTCTTTCGCGTGATCGGAATAATTAAGCCCCACGCAAATGATCTTGGAAGGCCGTGTAAACGGTGTCGCCAGGCGCGTGCGCGGATCGATCACAGGAAGATCACGATTAGCCGACAACCAGGCCTTGAGACGCGTAATCCCATCGGTTTCAAAAAACTTCTCTCCGAAGTCTTCACCAAACGCCGACACGTCAAGGATCTTATCGTCCGTAAAAATTCCCGGCTTTTCATTGCCAGGCTCACCAAAGCGCAAGAGTCTCATTAATTCAGGTTTTAAGGTTTATGGAGTAAGAAGGTCATGTGTTAAGGCGGAGAAAACCACCATCAATAGGATAATCGCACCCGGTAACGAACGCTGATTCTTCCGCGCACAGGTAAAGCGCGAGCGCCGCAATCTCCTCAGGCTTGCCCATTCTTCCGATCGGTTGCGTCTGACTGAGTTTTTCGAACATCTCGGCTTCCTTTCCGGGATAATTTTTTTTAAGGAAGCCGTCAACGAATGCGGTATGCACGCGTGCGGGCGATATGCAGTTGGACCGGATATTATAGGTAAGGTAGTCTTTGGCGACGGACAACGTCATGGAGACAACGGCGCCCTTTGTCATCGAATAAGCAAACCGGTCAACCAGCCCGAGCGTTGCAGCGACCGAAGCGACGTTCAGGATGACGCCCCTCTTCTGCGCCTTCATGTAACCAACGGCGGCTTTCATCGAATTGAAAACGCCTTTGACATTGACTTCGAATAATCGCGTGAAGTCCGCCTCGCTGGTCGTATCCAGCTTTCCGATGTGCGCAATGCCGGCGCTGTTGACAAGTATATCGATCCGCCCTGTTTGTTTTGCGATCAATTCAAAAACGGATGCGACCTGAGCCGAATCGCTGACATTGCAGCCGTGGACTGTTACCCGTCCGGATTGAATATCGGGGGCATTATCAAATGTGTTTTGCGCGGCGGTCGCGTCAAGTTCGAGAACATGGACGTTCGCACCTCTCGTTGAAAACAGCTCGGCTATGGCCCTTCCTATTCCGCTGCCACCTCCGGTGATAACAGCGGTCTTGTCTGCAAGAGAAAACATGGTCAAATATAAAGAAAGATGCTTACGATCCGCCGGTAAGATAAGAATCCCACTCGTCGGACTGACCGTTCATGTAGTCGCGAAGAAAAATAGCGTAGGAGGGTTTGAACGGTTTTTTGCGCAACGGCATGCCTGCTTCTTCCGGGGTGTAGTCGCCTTTCTTTGCGTTGCATTTTTTACACGCCGTAACGAGGTTGATCCATGTATCCTTGCCACCCTTGGCGCGGGGCACCACGTGATCGATGGTAAGGTCACGCCTCGTGGAACAATACTGGCACTCGTAGTTGTCGCGTTTGAAGATATTCTGCCGGGTAAGATTAACGCCCTTGTAAGGGGCGTTAACATATCGGTTTAGACGGATGACGGAAGGCATCGGATAGCTTTGACTCACCGAATGCAACCGATGGCCGTTGGCGGAACGGACCATCTCGCTTTTTTTCAAAAATACCAGAATGAATGCGCGTTCAACGGAACAGACCATAAGCGGACTATTATCCTGGTTGAGCACGAGAACCCGGGTATTCATGAATGTAATATAAATCCAATCTTTTGAACAAGCAAAAGGCTTGTGACTGACGTGTCGTTTTTTCGGACATGAATCCTTATGCCGACTGCCGGTTCACGAAAAAATCCGGCGCGCGTGCGAGAACCGGTGCGTGAGTGTTTTTTTGCTCTGGTGAACGATTCCATCGGCGGTGAGGAGATCGATCCTTACACGACCCGATGCGTGGATGATTTTGCTGTCCGTCAGGCGGATGCCGACATGGTTGATGCGATTCTTTTCGTTCTGAAAAAAAATCAGGTCTCCGGGCTGACTTTCTTCAAACGATGAAACAGGCCTTCCCTGCTGTGCCTGTTGCCCGGAATCGCGAGCCAGACTGAACCCCGTTATCCGGTAAGCCATCTGAACAAATCCGGAACAATCAATACCGAATGGACTCTTTCCACCCCACTGGTAGGGTGCATTAATGTATTTCATTGCAGTCGCGCGCAGGAATTCGAAATCCCGTTTCTGGCCGACATTTTTTGACTCTCCGTTAAACGCAAACTGTTCTTCCATCCGGAACAATTCGGCGCTGCCGATTGGAATGATGCTCCCGATCACAACGACCACCGGCGTCTTATTGAACAGCAAACTCGAAGTCAGGTCGGTGGTAATCTTAAGCTCCGCGCGATTGATATACTCGAAGAACTCCGCGCTTACCCGGTAGAACTGGTTTTGAGCGATCCAGCCTTCATACTGATCCGCAAAAATGCGAACCCGCAGCCACATTCCGGAATTTTGGGATTCAATCACTTCGTAATGATCGCCGAAAAGGAGCTGAGTCACCTGTTCGGAGCGGTCATCTGGCTCCGCCCGGACCGGTACGACGCTCAACCGGCAAACACCATAATCAAGTACACGCATCAAATTTCTTTCTCCGGTTTTTAAAAGCGCAATTTATTTAGCTCGCGTTTGGCGTCACGCTCTTTGATACTCTGCCGCTTATCATGCATCTTTTTACCTTTCCCCAGCGCAACCTCCAGTTTGGCAAATCCGCGGTCATTGATAAAAAGCCGCAGCGGGATCAACGTAAGCCCCTTCTCTTCAACCTTCCCTTCAAGTTTCCTGATTTCGCTTTTTTTCAAAAGCAGTTTCCGTTCGCGTGTAGCCTCGTGGTTGTAATGTGTCCCCTGGGCATACGGAGTAATATTTATTCCCCTGACGAACATCTCCCCGTTGTGAATATGACAATAACCGTCCTGAAGATTCACCTTTCCTTCGCGGATCGACTTTATTTCCGTTCCGGTGAGCACGATTCCGGCCACGTACTTATCCAGGATCTCGTATTCGAACGTAGCCTGGCGATTTCTGATGTTTATATTCTTTGAAAATCGTTCCTTCATCACGTAGTTTCTAAGTTGCCGGCGTCTGAAATATCCGACTGATCTTTTCCTTTTTAAGGATCTTCTGCCCGGTTTTTCCGATTGCGATAAGCCGTGCCCCTACCCGTGCCTCATAAAAGCATACCAGCTCATTTCCCTCGAAATAATCAACCCATGCCGTAAAGATAATTTCTTCACCGACAAATGCCGGACCCTTATGCTCGACACTGAGGAACGTGCCGATCCCCTCTTCATCGCCATCTTTCATCTCCAGAACAAACTGGCGACTCGTCCATTCGGCGTCGCGTCCAAGCGAGAACGTTGCGTAAACAGGATGCACGTTACCGTCGTGAAACGTAGCGATATCATCCGGCCCGATGCGCTTCCTGTACTCGCGCTTGTCACCGGGTTTGAAAACTGCCTTCATATATGCAATGACTTCAAAAAGAAAGGGGCATTCGTGCCATCGGCGTGATGCCCAGATCGGTAAAATGGCCCTGAAGATATTTATAATGGGCGGCAATGCCAATCATTGCGGCATTATCAGTGCAATATTCCAGCGCGGGGATAAAAACCTGCCAGCCCTGCTTCGAAGCAGCATCACGCATGGCATTCTGCAGCCCCGAATTAGCAGAGACTCCGCCCGCGATCGCCACACGATCGATACCGGTTTCTTTTACTGCCTGATGGAGTTTGTCCATGAGCATCGTAATCAGTGTAAACTGCAGCGACGCGCAAATGTCGGCAAGATTATCGGTGACGAAGTTTGGTGACTCCTTCAGCCGGTCCCTCAGAAAGTACAACAACGCCGTTTTGATACCGCTGAATGAAAAGTCAAGGCCCTCCAGATTTGTTACCGGGAACCTGAACGCACGGGGATTGCCGTCTTTCGCATACCGGTCAATCAAGGGTCCGCCGGGATATGGCAGCCCCATCATTTTGGCGGCCTTGTCGAACGCCTCACCGACAGCGTCGTCGCGAGTCTGACCGAGTAACTCCATCTGAAGATAATCCCTCACCAGTACGAGCTGGGTATGACCACCGCTCACGGTCAGACATAAAAAGGGAAATGCCGGCCGGGGTTCGTCGATAAAATGGGCCAGAATATGCGCCTGCAT
>CBKWFZ010000081.1:0-9435 GCA_966673785.1 uncultured bacterium | reverse complement strand
GTTCATGAATATTAAGCTTGCCGTGCGATGTTAAACAATCATACCCGCGGCCACGGTTTCGTTGGTCGCTTCATCGACAAGGATAAGGCTTCCGGTGATACGGTTCTTCCTGTAGCTGTCGAAAAACAACGGCTGGGCCGTGCGTATTTTTACGCGCGCGATATCATTCATCGCCAGCTGGTCGGCGTTTTCAATGCGGTGAAGGGTGTTAATATCCAGTTTGTATTGAATCTCCTTGAGCACACCGCGTACTTCGCGCGTCGTATGCCGGATGAAATACTTTGAATTGAGAGCCGCGGGACGGCCATTCATCCAGCACAACATCAGGTCGATATCCTGATCGGTGTGCGGCTGATTGTTGACCTTGGCGATGATGTCACCGCGGCTGATGTCGATCTCGTCCTCGAGCGTAATCGTTACCGACATGGGCGCGAAAGCTTCATCAAGTTTCTCCTCGCCGAAATACACGTCGCGTATGCGTGACTGAAATCCCGAAGGAAGCACGACTACCTCTTCGCCGGGTCTGAAAATTCCGCCGGCAATCCTGCCCGCGTAACCACGGAAGTCATGAAACTCCTTGGAGTGCGGACGAACCACATACTGCACGGGGAAACGTCCGTCGATGTGGTTGTAATCGCTCTCGATGTGAACGGTTTCGAGCATGTGCATCAGCGTCGCGCCCTGGTACCAATCCATTTTTTCGGAACGGTTCACAACGTTATCTCCGACGAGCGCGCTGATGGGTACAAACTGAATATCGGAAACTTCAAGTTTCGATGAGAAAGCTTTGTATTCCTCCACGATGCGATCGAAGGTCGCTTCATCGTAGTCGACAAGATCCATCTTGTTCACGCAAACGATGATATGCGGGATCTTGAGAAGAGACGCTATAAACGAGTGCCGATATGTTTGCTCTACCAGGCCTTTGCGCGCATCGATAAGGATCAGCGCAAGGTTCGCCGTTGATGCGCCGGTAACCATGTTACGGGTGTACTGGATATGGCCCGGTGTATCGGCAATGATAAATTTCCGTTTCGGTGTGGCGAAGTACCGGTACGCCACGTCGATCGTTATCCCCTGTTCGCGTTCCGATTTCAGACCATCGGTAAGAAGTGACAGATCAACATAGTCAAATCCCTTTTTTGCGCTCGACGCTTCCACTGCCTCAAGCTGATCTTCGAAGATGGACTTGCTGTCATATAACAACCTTCCAATAAGTGTACTCTTTCCATCGTCGACACTTCCGGCCGTTGTAAAACGAAGTAGTTGATTGTTTAGATAGCTCATTTATCCTGTATTGATGTCTGAATTCGAAACCTGAACTTGAAACTTATAAACTTGAAACTTGAAACTTTTGAAACTTTTTTAAAAGTACCCACTCTTCTTCCTGTCCTCCATGCTTGTTTCTGAACGCTTGTCGTCCGCGCGCGTGCCGCGTTCCGTCTTGCGCGACGCCGCTACTTCTTCGATGATCTTCTCGAGCGAATCGGCGGTGGATTCGACTGCGCCTGTGATCGGCATATCACCGCAGGTACGGAACCGGACAACTTTCTTCATCGGTTCTTCACCCGGCTTAAGTTTGAGCCATGGAGAAGTTGAGAGATACGAACCATCACGGAAGATCACTTCGCGTTCGTGCGCGAAGTAAAGCTTGGGTATGGGAATATTTTCGGTGTAGATGTATTGCCACACATCCATCTCCGTCCAGTTTGAAATAGGGAATACACGGAAATGTTCGCCTTGGCTTTTTCTGCCATTGAACAGGTTCCAGAGTTCCGGGCGCTGGTTCTTGGGGTCCCACTGACCGAACTCATCGCGGTGTGAGAAAAATCTTTCCTTTGCGCGCGCTTTCTCCTCATCGCGGCGGGCTCCACCCATTGCCGCGTTGAACTTGTGCTTTTCGATCGTATCAAGTAGCGTAACAGTCTGGAGCGCGTTGCGGCTTGCGTTAAAACCAGTTTCCTCTTTAGCCCTTCCGGTGTCGATACTTTCCTGAACAGAACCAACGATAAGTTTTACTCCGAGTTCGTTTACGAGCCAGTCGCGGTACTCCATCGTCTCGGGAAAGTTATGACCAGTGTCAATATGAACGAGCGGAAACGGGATCCTTGCGGGATAAAATGCTTTTCTTGAAAGGTAAGCCAGTACAATAGAATCTTTTCCGCCTGAAAACAGCAGTGCGGGGTTCTCGAACTGGGCAACCACCTCCCTGATTACGAAGATGGCTTCGGATTCCAGTTCTTTCAAATGGCTTAGATAATACTGATGCATGTCTTTCTGTTTTTGAGGACGAATTTCCGGCGCGAAGATAAGGTAATTTTTCAGGTTCCGGGCTTTGTAAATGTGATCCGTGGCAAAACGTTATTGAGCAACACTTCAATCGATTGTTCAATTTCCATTTCGTGGGTCGGAATATGAATATCAGGCTTTTCGGGCGCCTCATAAGGGGAATCTATGCCGGTAAAATTCCGTACCTCCCCCGCACGCGCCTTCTTGTAAAGCCCTTTAACATCCCGCTGTTCGCATACTTCAAGCGGTGCGTCGACGAATACTTCAACGAAATTCGACGTTCCCACAATTTGCTTCACCTGTTCGCGATCGGCACGGAAAGGTGAAATGAAGGCCGACAAGACCACGATGCCCGCGTCAAGAAGGAGCTTGCTCACTTCTCCGATGCGCCTTATATTCTCTACGCGTCCCTCATCGGTGAAGGAAAGGTCGCGGTTTAATCCCGAACGAATGTTATCGCCGTCGAGCAGATACGTTTTGAAGCCACGGGCGAATAACTGCGCTTCCAGCTGAACCGCGAGTGTCGACTTGCCGGACCCGGATAGACCGGTGAACCAAAGCAGGGTCGCCCGTTGGCCGCAGAGCTCTTCACGCTGGGCCTTGCTGACCTTTGTGGTTATCGGATAAATGTGATTTGTGCTCATATAAGATTGTAGAAGTACGAAATAAAACCAATACAGATGACAATGTAAAGCAGGGTGAGGATCGCTCCTACCCTGAAGAAATCTCGGAATGTGTATCCGCCCGGACCATAGACCATCAGGTTGGTCTGATACCCGATGGGCGTCATAAAATCTCCCGAAGCCGCGAACGCAATTGCGACGAAGAACGGCGTTGACGGAAGCGACAACTGGCTGGCTATTGACATTGCGATAGGAAACACAATGGAAACGGCGGCCGCGTTGGTAATCAGTGACGTCAGCAGGATCGTGACGAGGAACAACGCCGTAATGACGCCTACCGCGCCCAAAGCCTGTGCAGAATCGATGATGAGGTCGGCGAGCAGTGCCGCGGTTCCCGACTTCTCAAGCGCAACACCGATGGCCAGCGAGCACACAAGAACCATCAGCAGGCTAAGGTCAAGTTCACGCCGGATCTCCGTAAGCGTCAGTACGCCGGCTATAACCAGCGCGACGATAATCCCCACGCATACGCTGAAAAGTGGCAGGGTACCTGTGATGCCCAGCAACAGGAACGCGAACGCACCAACACCGAGATATGGGAGCCAGTTCGCCTTGCGACTTTTGATCTTTTTCGGAGTCGACAGGAAGTAAAGGTCCTTTTCATACGTGCCGTTGTCGCGTTCCTCACTCGCCAGCAACAACAGAAAGTCACCACCCGCGAGCACGGTTTCTCCGACTTTTCCAGGAACCTGCTTGCCATTCCGGTGCACGGCAATAACGCTGGACTTAAATCGCTTTCTGAAATCGGAGTCCTTCAGGCGTACGCCGATCAGTTCCGAATTGGCCGGCACCACTGCTTCGACAAAGTTAAAATGTCCCTCATTTTCCAGGGAATCCTGCTTTGGTATACGCAGTCCGTTATCGTCTTTGATCAGGTTATAGATCGATGAAGTATTTCCTGAAAAGAACAACAAGTCGCCTTCCACCAGCACCTCCGTTGGTGACACGGGCGAAATGACGTGGTCGTCGCGGATAATTTCAACGAGGAACATATCCTGCAGGCTGCGCAGCCCGGCTTCCTTCACCGTTTTACCGGTTAACGCCGAACCCTGAAATATCTCTGTTTCGATGATATACTCCTTCACATTTTCACGGAGCGCCTCAAGCTTGTTTTCATTATCCGGGAGGAGACGGTATCCGATGAAGTAAAAATAGATCCAGCCGACAAGCGTAACGATGATCCCGAGAAACAGGAAGTCCTGAAACTGAAGCGGCGTGAGATTGTACTCGAGGATCAATCCGTTAAGCACCAGGTTTGTGGATGTCCCGATCACGGTCATCATTCCCCCGAGAATTGTCGCATAAGACAACGGGATCAGAAACTTCGACGCAGGGCGGCCGGTCTTTTGCGCCCACTCCTTGACATACGGGATCATGAACGCCACGATGGGTGTATTATTGAGAAACGCCGAAACGGTGGATACCATAACCATCATGCGAAGCAGAAAACCCTTCGCGGAAAGCCGGGGATTGAACACGCGGGCAAAGAATTCAGTACCAAAGATCATCCGTATCCCGGCGGTTACAATGACCAGCAGAAAAATGATGATAATCTGCGGATTTGAAAGACCCCGTAGCAAATCCTCCGCGGTGATTACCTGCGCCATAAGAAGCGCGACTGTGCATACGAAGAACGTCAAGGCAGGATTGAGCAATTCCCGGTACAGGGAATATACCAGGAAGATGATAACGGCAAGAACAAATAGATTTGCTAGTGTAAAGTCCACCAATCCTGTAGAGTTAACGCGCAAAACTAATACAATCCCGCGAACTTCATCGAAAAAGTTTCAAATTCAGCCAGTTGAGGCGTTTTCTGGCCTAATTGGTGTATTTCCTGGAGGTCATCCACACGTCCCGGATCATGGAAAGGAAAGCTTCCATGTTATGAAGATGGATCATATTGGGGCCGTCGCTCAGCGCCTTTTCGGGCTGGGGATGCGTCTCGATGAAAAAGCCATCCACGCCTGCAGCCGCTGCCGCGCGGGCAAGAAACGGCGCGAATTCTCGCTGTCCGCCGGAAGAGCCTCCCTTGCCACCGGGTTGCTGAACCGAATGTGTGACGTCGAAGATCACCGGACTGAACTGACGCATGATAGGCAGCGAGCGCATATCCACGACAAGAGTATGATATCCGAAGCTGGCACCGCGTTCTGTGAGAAACACATTCTCGTTGCCTTCCTCGCGCACCTTCTCAACCGCGTATTTCATGTCCTCCGGCGCCATAAACTGTCCTTTCTTGATCTTGACGGCTTTCCCTGTTCGCGCCGCGGCCTTGAGCAGATCTGTCTGACGGCACAGGAAAGCTGGTATCTGAATCACATCCACAACCTCGGCAACCTCGGCACACTGATACGATTCGTGCACGTCGGTGACAACGGGAACGCCAAGGTCTTTACGCACCCTGGAAAGGATCTCCAGGCCGCCCTCGTAAGAAGGTCCACGGTACGATCCGGATGATGTCCTGTTTGCCTTGTCGAAAGAAGACTTGAAGACGTAGGCCATGTCGAACTTTTCGCACAGCTCCTTTACCCGCGATCCGGTTTCCATACACAGATCATAACTTTCCGCGGCACAAGGGCCCGAGAAGAGAACAAGACGATCAGACCCAAGCGTAATCGAGTTCGCTATATTTACCGGAGCAGAAAATTTTTGCATGATGAAAATTGGTTTGAAGAGTCGTTAAAAAAAACGCGACAGAAGGGCAGTTTCAGTTTTTCTTTTTGATGCCGAGGATTTTTTCGAACTCGCCTTTCGCAGCCAGAACGAGGTCGGCTACTTCGCGCAACACTCCCCTCCCTCCCTTCGTGAACGTGACGAGATCGACCTGACCTTTAATGTATTCGAAAGTATCCGCCGGGCAGACACTCATTCCCGCGATCCTGAATACCGGAACGTCATTGATATCATCGCCGATAAAAACGACTTCACGGTTCTTGAACTTGTAGTGATTCACAAGCTTCTGAAACGTATCCGCTTTGTCAAGAATTGCCTGGTGACAGAAGTCCAGCTTCAGCTCAGCAGCGCGTTTTGCCGTTGCCGCAGACTCCCGTCCCGAAATCGCGCCAACAACAATTCCTGCTTTTTTCAGGTAGCCGATGATCTGACCGTCCTTGACATTAAAATTCTTGATCTCCTTCCCGGTATCATCATAGGTGATCCTGCTGTCGGTCAGCACGCCATCAACATCGAAAAAAATGGCCTTTACCGCAGCAGCTTTTCGGATCTGCTCTTTGGTGTAGCCTGATAAAATGAGTTTCAATCGTTTGTATTTTGATCTTTAAAGAAAAAAACCTTCGAAAATTAGAAAAAGGTTTTTATTTCCTCATTCAAATACCCGAAGTTTAACGAAAACCGGCCGGTTCAATGTGTGCCTACGGCCGGACAACTCAAGACCTGAACGATGCGCCTGACCAAATTTGTGCTGAGCCTGATCACGACCATTGCGCTCATTTACCTGCTGGATAACAGATGGGTTGTCGGTGGCCAGCCGGTCCCTCCCCTGGGAAAATTTCTCGACCCTTTCCAGGGATTCTGGCAAAACATAGAGTCGAAGAAAGACCACACGCCGCGCGAACTTGAGGTTTCAACATTAAGCGCACCTGTTAAGGTGTTTCTCGACAGCCTGATGATCCCGCACATCTTCGCGGAAAATGAAGAGGATCTTTTTTTCGCGCAGGGATTTATCACCGCATATCACCGGTTGTGGCAGATGGAATTTCAGGTGATGGCTGCAGCCGGACGCGTTTCTGAAATTATTCCCGGCGAAGCTGTGCTTGACTTTGACCGGCGTCAGCGTCGTCTCGGCATGGCGTGGGGAGCGGAAAATGCAACGCGTGTCATGATGGAAGACCCTGATGTTAGCCGTGCCGTTACGCGGTACGCTGAAGGTGTCAATGCATTCGTCCGATCGCTTTCTTACCGGGAACTGCCTTTCGAGTACAAGCTGCTCGACTATCGTCCTGAAATGTGGTCCGCCGACAAAGCGGGATTGTTATTGATGAATCTTTCACAATCCCTCAATATCGGCGATGCGGATCTGGAGATGACCAATGCGCTGAACCTTTATGGCGCTGAAATGATCGAGTTACTATATATGGAGAATGATCATCCCGCCGGCGATCCGATCGTGGACCTTCCGGGGACATGGAACTTCGAACCGGTGGGATTGGATACAATACCGCTAGCCGCACCCGCCGCTGTAGCCGACCTGCCACCGTCGAGTAAAAAAGAGCGTGGCATCGGGAGCAATAACTGGGCGGTTCACGGCTCAAAGACGACAACCGGTTCGCCGATCCTTTGCAACGACCCGCACCTGAATCTCACGTTGCCTTCGATATGGTATGTGGTTCACCTTAACGCGCCGGGAATCAATACGATGGGCGCTTCTTTTCCGGGAGCCCCGCAGGTTATCCTGGGATTCAATGACAGTATCGCGTGGGGTTGTACGAATGCACAGCGTGATCTGACCGACTGGTACAACATCAAATTCCGCGACGACACGCAGCGTGAATATTTGAGCGATGGCCAATGGAAGAAGACCGCCATTCGCATCGAAGAATTCCGTGTACGCGACGGCGAGGTATTCTATGACACCGTTTTCTATACGCATCACGGACCCGTTGTGTACGACCGGAATTTTCACAAGGAACACGCCAAGAACAGTTTCGCATTTCGCTGGATCGCGCACGACGGTTCACGGGAACTGAAAACCTTTTATCTGCTTAACCGCGCACGGAACTACAACGATTTTCAGCAGGCGCTTCGTCATTGGTCCGGCCCTGCACAAAACTTTGTCTTTGCCTCGGTGCATGGAAACATCGCTTTGCACGTCCAGGGAAAGTTTCCGGTCAGAAGAAAGAATGAAGGTCGTTTTGTTCTCGACGGCACGCAGACGAGTACCGAATGGAAGGCGTTTATTCCCATGGAACATCAGATCCGTTATGCCAACCCGGAGCGAGGCTTTGTGAGTTCTGCGAACCAATACCCCGTGGACGCGACGTATCCTTATTACATTCAAAGCAGCAACTATGAAACGTACCGAAACCGGAGGATCAACCAGGTCCTTTCCGAAGATGAAAGGATCAGCATCACGGATATGATGAAGCTGCAAAACGACAATTATAATCTTCAGGCGGCTGAAAGTCTTCCGGTAATGCTTTCGCTTCTCGACACTGCCGCCTTGCGGGGAGAACAAAGTCGTATAGCGGAGGAGTTGGGCTATTGGGACTACTACAACACCCGTGAATCCATGGCGGCAACCTATTACCAGGTGTGGTGGAACAGTTTCGTTGATCTGATGTTTGATGAGTTTGACTCAGCCAAAGTATCGCTTGATATTCCAAATGAATCCGGAATCATTCGTCTGATGAAATCAAAACCTGATTTTGAATTTTTCGATATAAAGTCCACGCCGGAAGAGGAAGACCTCACGCGACTGGTGAATCTGGCCTTTCACGAAGGCATGCAGCGGATTTCGGTGTGGGAGAAAGAGCATCAGCAGCCTGCAGAATGGGCGGACTTCAAGGACACAAATATTCAACACCTGCTGCGCATGGAACCGCTTAGCCGCCACGTGAGGGCCGCCGGTTATTCCGGAATCGTCAACGCCACCGGCAGACGACATGGCCCCAGCTGGCGTTACATCGTGAGTCTCGAGCAACCTGTCCGAGCATGGGGAGTTTATCCCGGTGGCCAAAGTGGCAATCCGGGAAGCGCCTATTACGATAACCTGATTCCCTATTGGGCGGACGGGGACTTTTATCCCCTCCTCTTCAGTCACGACGCTGCATTACTCGAACAGCGAAGTATAGGCGCAATGCAGCTAACCCCGGAAGATTAGCATGAGAATCATTATACAAATCGTAGGCATCGTACTACTCGGTTACATCGCAGTCACATTTCTGCCATGGTATAGCATCGCCTTTGTTGCCTTGGTGATGGGTTACGCTGTTCCCTCGAGAACGAGTTTTCTCGGCGGCTTTCTCGGAGTCGTTGCGTTGTGGGGAATCAAGCTGTTTAAAATCACATCAGTTGCTGCGTCGCCTCTTGCCGAAAAGGTCGCTGCGATCCTTCCTGTTGGAGAAGTCTGGCTGCTTGTGACGGTAACGCTAATTATCGGAGGACTTGTAGGCGGCATGGCGACATTAACGGGATCGCTACTGCGTCCGGCAAAACGGAAGTCATACTATCGTTAGCGTTGGAGGGCCTGCTTATTAGAAACGCAGCGTCACAACACAAGAGACATCACATAATCGTTCATAAAATATGGACCGATCGCAATATCTTCCTCACGCAAGACTTCAAAGCCGTATCTACGGTAAAAATTAAGAGCGGGATTATACCGGTTTACATTGAGCACAAGTGTCTTAATGTCCTCCTGTACAGCCCGGCGCCGGATTTCATCGAGCAACATTCTCCCGAAACCCTTACCATGCTCGTCCGGCAGAACATATAGCTTGGCAAT
>CBKWFZ010000080.1:0-9449 GCA_966673785.1 uncultured bacterium | reverse complement strand
ACAAGATTGTGCACCTGAATGAGGTCAAGGGCCTTGCGCTGCAAAAGCTCCATCGATTTTTTCATCTGTTTAACACCTTCCTCTTCTCCGTCGCACCATACCTTGGTAGCCATAAACAACGATGGGTTCAGGCCTGTCCGGACTGACAAAGTTCCCACGGTTTGTTCCGACCTTCCATACATAGGAGAGCTGTCGATGACGGTGCCACCGCCGCGGACCAGCGTTGTGAGAACTTCCTCAAGGGGTCCGGCTTCCGATGCCGACGTACCGGTGTCGAAAGTCTGCCACGTACCAAGTCCAATCACAGGCAAGGGTTCACCTGTTGATGGTATCGCGCGTTTTATCATGTTCATTTTCTATAATTCGTTCTATCGGTTCAAGAAATGCTCCTGCTCAGTGCTGATCTTTAAAACGGAGAAAGAAGCTCGTACCGCAATTTGGGGTAGATGTAACCGAAATCCGGCCGCCATGAAGACTCACGATCTGCTTTGTCAGACTCAAGCCGATTCCCGATCCGTTTTTACGGGTTGAAAAAAACGGTATGAATATCTCTTTCATCTCTTTGTCAGTAATCCCCTTGCCGGTATCCGTTACTTCAAGGATCGTTGTACCATTCTTCCGGTAGGCGGCCAGCGTGATCGATTTCTGATCCATGCCGGCAAGTGCATAAGTGCTGTTAGAAACCAGATTGATCAGCGCCTGTTCAATCAGGTTCCGGTCAAGTTTTATCGTGAGGTCTTCCGGTTCAACGCTGATGGTCATGTCGATGCCTTCGTGTTTTGTTTGAACCGAAAAAAGATTCGTAATGTGATTGTACACGTCGCCAATCCGAACAGCCTGGGGCCTTGGTTTCGGAACGCGGGTGAGCTGACGATAGCTTTCAACGAAATGCAACAATCCCTCACTTCTTTTTTGAATGGTGTCCAGCGAGAATCGAATATCTTTTATGCTTTCATCCGTCAGTTCCTTTGCGCTTTTTGGTTCTCCATTTTTTGTCAGGATCGTCTGGATCGTTTCAGTCAGGGAAGTGACGGGTGTTAACGAGTTCATGATCTCGTGTGTAAGAATGCGTATCAGTTTATGCCACGCTTCAATTTCCTTTTGTTCGATCTCGGAGTTGATATCCTGAAGCGTTATCAGCCGGTTTCTCCTTTCCAGTATCGTCAGCGTGGAGACGTCGATTGAAAACATCCTGGTTTCGTGCGCCTCCTGTATCTCTGTCAGCTTTCTTCCCTGATCTCCGATGGCATCGATAACGTTTGCCAGTATGGGATTGCGTTGCTGAATGAGATTCCAGTCGCGGCTGCCTTGCGCGTGCAAAATTTGCTGCGCCGCCGGATTGATCAACACGATCCGTTCTTCTTCCAGCGCGATAATGCCGACGCTGAGTTGATCCACAAGCTTTTGAAGAAACTGAAACTGAACTTCCTTTTCAATTTTGACCTGCTTGTATGAATCGAGTATTCCAGAAAACCCGCGATGCATTTCCGCGAACGATTTTCCGTCACGACCTTTTTGAAAAGAGACTGAAAAGTCGTCATGGCGGAGCGCATAGAGAAATCGCGCAACTTCGCGGTTCGTATGATTCACATACCGGATAAGTTCTCCGGTCTGGAAAACAAGAATCGCGATTAGAATAAATTGATTGAAGAACAGGTCGACGTTACCAAAGATCGCGGCAATGAGAACGACGTTCGCCAATAGCAGCGCGACCCTGACCACGACACCGATATAGAAACGTTTGAGTATCATAAGTCAGATGCCGTGTTTTTTCATTCGCCGGTACAGCGCTGTCCGGGTCATCCCCAGCGTTCGTGCGGTATTTGTTACGTTCCCTTCGTGCTGTTGCAGGGATTCACGTATGAACTGCTTTTCCATTTCATCCATGGTACGCGGTTCTGCCGAAGCGTGTCTCGGCTGATGGCCGCCATGAATAAAAAGCTCTGCCGACGAAACAAGTTTTCCTTCATTGAGGATTACCGCTCTTTCGACCGCGTGCTGAAGTTCGCGGATGTTGCCCGGCCACGCGTATTTGCGTAGTCTGCTGATGAGTGATTTTTCGAGACGCAGACCAGTGCGCCGGTATTTCTGGGCGTAGCGATTGAGAAAATACTCGACGAGCGGACCGATGTCTTCCGGCCGTTCGCGCAGCGATGGAACGCGAATCTCTACGGTATTGATCCGGTAAAGCAAGTCCTGCCGGAATGCTTTCCGGACAACCATATCATGCAGCTCCATATTCGTCGCGGATATCAATCTGAAATCCACCGCCGTTTCGCGTGTTGCGCCGAGCCGTGTTATTCTGCGCTGCTGAAGAACCGTGAGCAGTTTTGCCTGCAGGGTCATGGAAAGGTTGCCGATCTCGTCCAGGAAGAGTGTTCCGCCATCGGCGGCCTCAATCCGGCCCGCTTTATCCTGTCGCGCATCGGTAAACGCGCCCTTTACATATCCGAAAAGTTCACTCTCGAAAAGTGTTTCACTCAGCGAGCCGAGGTCTACTCCCATGAAGATCGCCTCCTTGCGCAATGACTTGCGGTGGATCGCCCGCGCCACCAGTTCCTTGCCCGTACCATTCTCGCCTAATATGAGTACATCGGCATCAGTTTCGGCAACGCGATCGATGATATCGTGCACCCTGCGTATAGCCGGCGAGGTACCGATGAATTCTGTGAACTGTCCGTCGAGTTCACCGCTTAATACCTGTTGTGTGTGCCGGAGCTTTTCGACTTGCCGGCGTGAGTCGCGCAGCTGCAATGCGGCATGAATCGTGCCCAGGAGCTTTTGGTTTTTCCATGGCTTCGTAATAAAATCAACGGCGCCTTTTTTCATGGCCCTGACCGCCAGATCAACTTCTCCGTAGGCAGTGATAAGGATAACGACGGCGTTGGGGTCGGCTGCGCGAATGTGTTCCAGCCACTGAAATCCTTCCTCCCCGTCGTTAACGCCGTTCCTGAAGTTCATGTCAAGCAGGATGGCGTCATAGTCCGGTATGGAAATGTCGCGAAGCAGCCGCTGCGGATTTTCTTCGATGGTTACTGTTGCGAATTCCTGTTTGAGGAACATTCTTGCACTCTGCAGCACATCGGGGTCGTCGTCAATGATCAGGATCTTTGCGGGAGTCATCAATGGGTTAAAGTACTTATTTTGTATCATATTCAAACGCTTTGGTGTATCGAAATTGATACAGATTACCATGGATAGAAGTTGGTATGTGCGCGTAATATATTGTTATTCAGTACATTGTAATGAATGGCAGGATTGTTGGTAAACGGAGACAAAATCTTGGTGATGATCAAAAACTACATACAACTCGCCATTCGGCACTTTGGACGGAACCGGGGCTTCTTCCTGATTAATATCCTCGGGTTGACGATAGGGATATCCGCCTGCGTGCTCATTTTTCTGGTGATCGAATTTGAACTGAGCTTCGATAAATTCCACCGGGACTACGCGAATATCTACCGCGTTGTCGGGCATGATCGCAAAAGTTCAGGAGAGGACGCCGGTTCCCTGACGCCCTATCCTTTTATAAAAGCGTTCCGGAATGATTTTCCGGAAGTTCCGCTCGCGACACAGCTTCACTATGAAGAAGAGGTTTTCCTCAGACGCGATGATGACAAGGTAAAAGTCGAGCATGCCATATTTGCGGATTCGCTCTTTTTCGAGGTTTTTGATTTTGAAGTTGTATCAGGTAATCCCAAAGTGGATCTTGGGCAACCCGGGAAAGCATTCATAACTGAGTCACTGGCCGGCACGCTTGGGATCGAACGGAGTTCACTTCCGGTACGTGCTTCTGTGAGCAATACCATTGACATTGAAATTGTCGGAATACTCCGGGATCCGCCGCCGTACTCGCACATTCAATTCAGACTTGTGGTTTCCATGCCGTCACTCACGCCGGTTTTTGTAGGAGGTTTTCCGCTCGACCAGTGGACGATGACTTCATCCGGCTATACGTATATCCGTCTTCCCGAAACCATCGCGGAAGCGGAGATAGAAGATCGTTTGGTTGGGTTTGTCAGGAAGTACTTCAAGAAGGAAGACAGTGAACGCAGAAGCTTCCTGCTTCAACCGTTGAATGAAATCCATTTCAGTCCCGTGTACACTGAAAATCCCGGACCTGCGCGTAATGCCTCTTACAACGAGATTGGTGTTATGGCGCTGCTGGCGTTATTCATGCTCACAATCGCCTGCATCAATTTTATTAATCTGAGTACCGCCATGGGTACACGCAAGTCGCGTGAGGTCGGAATTCGCAAAACGTTAGGCGCGAGACGGAGCCATCTCGCCGGGTATTTTCTCGCGGAAACATTTATCATCATAATGATGGCGGTCGTGATGTCTCTCGGAATCGCTGAATGGGTGACGCCGTGGCTGAGTGGATTTATTGGCAAACAAATTCAGCTGAATCTTTTTTCAAATTATACGTTGCTGATCTTCCTCGCAGCCCTTGTCGTTGTGACAACCTTGCTTGCGGGCTGTTATCCAGCTCTTGTACTTTCGGGTTACAACCCCGCCGCCGCGTTACGTGGAAAGAACACATCGGCCGGCGGCGATGCAACGGCGGTACGAAGGATTCTTGTGGTTTGCCAGTTTCTTATTGCCCAACTCCTGATCATCGGAACATTGGTGATCTCGGATCAGATGGACTATTTCATTAACAAGCCACTGGGATTCGACAAGGATGCGGTGCTGGTGGTTCCTCTTCCCGAAAACGACAAGGCGAAACTGGAGTCGCTAAAACAGAGACTGCTCCGGCATCCCTCCGTGATTTCCGTGTCCTTTTCTCTCGGGGCACCAACCTCCAATAACAATTTCGGATCGAGTATCTTTCGTACGGATGGCACCGAACAGATTTTCGATACGCATGTGAAGCCAGTTGACATCGACTATCTTGAGACCTATGGTTTGTCAATGAAGGCGGGAAGGTGGTTCACCGAAAGCGAAGAAAAGATGACGGACCGCTCTCTGCCTGAGGAAGAGCGGCGTTATGTGTATTTGTTAAACGAATCAGCGGCACGGACACTTGGCTTCACAAATGTTGAAGACGTCGTGGGTGAGCAAATCACAACCGGGGTCAATCGCATCAAGGCCGAAGTAGTTGGTGTGGTCAGCGATTTTCATGTGGCTTCGTTACACAATGAGATCGGTCCGGTAGTCATGCTCAACCTCCCGGAGTTCTACTACGAAGGCGGCATTAAAGTAAGCGGCGGGGATCTCGATGGCGTCATCGATTATGTAAAACAGGAATGGGAGAGTGCCTACGCCGATTACTATTTCGAGTACAGTTTTCTTGACGACAGCCTTGAGCGCCTTTACCGGCAGGACCAGCGGACGCTGATGCTTATGCGTATCTTTTCCGGCGTGTCGATCTTTGTGGCATGCCTGGGATTATATGGTCTGGTTTCATTCATGGCCAGTCAGCGACTGAAAGAAGTGGGTATTCGCAAAGTGATGGGCGCGTCTGTAAGCAGCATCCTGATGTTGTTCTCAACCGGATTCCTGAAGTTGATTCTGATCTCCTTCGCTATGGCAGTTCCGGTTGCATGGCTGATGATGAATCACTGGCTTGAGAACTTTCCCTATCACGTCACCATGCACTGGTCGGTCTACGCTATCAGCCTTCTGGCGACCATCATCGTTTCCGTTGCAACGATCAGTTACCGGTCTTATCGTGCTGCCTGCGCCAATCCGGCCGACACGCTGCGAAGTGAATAGTGATCCACTAAAAATCCGTTAAAAATGAACCTACGCTTCTTCAACTCCTCTTTACGGAATATTCGCCGGGATGGCATTTATTCACTCATAAAAATCGGTGGACTTGCCCTCGGACTGGGCACCAGCCTGATTCTCCTTTTGTACGTCAGATACCAGCTCTCCTTCGATGAGCAACACCCTTTTGTCGAGCGAACCTTTCGTGTTAACCAGACGCACATCTGGCGCCCCGGTGGTGGGATATTTCATTCGACAGGTCCAGCTGTTGCGTTTGCGCTCCGCGACGAATTTCCGGAGATCGAAGACGTGCTGCGGATAAATACTCCGGGAGGTTACACATTCCGGCACACAACCGGTAATGGGGAAACCCGCGCATTCAACGAACGGTTCGACAACGTTTTTGCTGCTGATTCGAATTTCTTTTCATTCTTCGACATTCGCTTGCGTGAAGGAAATGCGAAGACTGCACTGGTGGGGGCAAACAAGGTGATCTTATCCGCTGAGGCGGCAACGAAATTTTTTGGAGACGAGCCTGCCCTCGGAAAGCAGCTGCAGCTTGGAGAGGACGGGCAGTTCGCCGGTCCGGCAGGAAACGGAAACGGGAAGGTGCTTGTCGAAGTGACCGGTGTGACAGAGGAACAACCGACGAATATGCACTTTCATTTTGACTACCTGCTTTCGATGCCCACAAACCCTGAAGTAAAGCGAATGGAATGGAGCTGGATATGGACGCAGGTGGTCACATACGTGCGTCTGCGTCCCGGCACGGATCTCGCCTCAATGGAAGCGAAGCTGAAAAACTTTGGTGACCGTCATGCGCCTGCGACCTTTAAAATGATCGGGATGGACTACGAGGAATTCGTTCGCGAAAAGGGACACTGGAGCTTGTACCTTCAGCCGGTCAGTGACATTCATCTTTATTCCGGGTCGCCTTCCGATCCGATGGCCATTGGAAACCGCCTGGGCAGAACCGGTGACATCCGATACGTTATCATGCTCGGATCCGTCGGCGTATTCATCCTGTTAATTGCCGTCGTGAATTTTATTAACCTTTCCACCGCGAGGGCGGCTAACCGATCCAGGGAAGTTGGCGTGAAAAAAGCGCTCGGTGTCTCGCGTGCGTCGCTGATACTCCAATTCCAGCTTGAACATATTTTCATTACGTTAATCGCAATGCTGCTGGGACTGGGCGTTATGGAGATATTGCGTTTGGCGCTGATTCCATTGGGAATTGTAGTTCCATTGGTTGATTTTGACTTGCTGTGGTTTACTGCAATAACTTTGCTCTTTTCACTGGCAACCGGTTTTCTCGCCGGACTTTACCCCTCGTTCTACCTGACGTCGTTTCGTCCGGCGGAAGTTTTGAAGGGGAGGATTGCAAGCGGGTTCAAATCGTCACGTATTCGTAACGCGCTTGTTGTTTTTCAGTTTGCTATTTCTATTGCGCTTATGGCCGGGACGCTGATCGTGTTTGACCAGCTCAATTTCTTTATGACTGCAGATCTTGGCTTTGCGAAAGAGAACCTGCTCGTGATTGACCGCGCTTCAAGACTCGGTGACCAGCTGGAGTCATTTCGGAATGAGATCAGCCAATATCCGGGTGTCACATCTGCTGCCGCGTCGGCCGAGTTTCGCTATGGGTCCGAAGACATCTTCAGTATTGAGGGTGATGACCGGAAGCTGACGCTTTCGCAGTATAAGATCGATGAAAATTTCATCGGGACGACACAGCTGCAGCTGATGAGTGGCCGTGGGTTTGACGCGGACAATCCGGCGGATGAGCGTCACCTGATCATCAATGAGGCTGCCGCAAAGGTCCTGGGATGGGCGCCGGAAGACGCGATTGGCCGGAAGATAGTCTACGGCGATCCTGCAGTAGGCGCACGACCTGTGATAGGTGTTGTCCGCGACTTTCATTTCCAGGGAATGCGCCAGAACGTGGAACCTGTAGTTTTCTATCACCTCAAAGCGCCAGTTTGGGGCGCTGAACGCTTGCTGACTATCCGTTATCGCGAAGAGGAATTGCCAGCCATATTAAATCGAATCGAAACGCGTTGGAATGATCTGGTGCGCGCAACTCCGCTCGAGTATTCCTTCTATGAAGATGATCTCGCACGTCAGTACAGCCGGGAGCAGAACATGGGCGACCTCTTCAGTATTTTCACGGGCATATCTGTGGCTATCGCAGTAGTGGGCCTTGTGGGACTGGTAGCTTATTCGGCGGAGCAGCGCAAGAAGGAGATTGGTGTCAGAAAGGTGTTCGGCGCATCATTCCTGCGCATTTTTATGATGATGAACGTTCAGTACTTCAAGCTGATGGCGATTGCACTGGTCATAGCCACGCCGCTTACATGGTACCTGATGCAGGAGTGGCTCCAGAACTATGCGCATCGCATAACGATTTCACCGCTGGTATTCGTGATCACGGGGGTATGTGAAATTGCGCTGGCCCTGTTTTGTGTCGGGTTTATCGCTGTCCGCGCGGCGTCGCTGAATCCTGCACAAGTGCTAAAGGACGAGTAACGGCGCTGCGATTCAACTGTGTGAAAAGGAAGAGGCTGCCTCAGAAGGGCAGCCTCATTACATTAAAAGCACCAGATATACCGTTACGTTTTTTGGACTTTCGACAAGATCTGGCGACTGAGCAGGTTGCCCTTGTCGGAATAGTTTTCCATTTTGACCATTCCGACGTCTTTTGAATACCAGACCAGCGTCTTGATCGTACCGCTTCCAATTCCGCCTTCACTTTTCGTTGAGAATGATACTTTATAACAATCAAACGTGCCGGCAGGAGTTTCGACTTTCTCCTCGGAAACAACTTTCCTGTCGGTGACACTGTACTTTCTGTTCATCACGGTCATTCCGGAGACACCCATTTTGATCTGGTAGTTCAGGTCCTTCAACGACTCGCCAACCGTAAAGGAGGAGGGGATATCCATCTTGTCACCCGAAACGTCTACGGTCATGGAAGGGTTTGGTGCACCCTGCCCTTCGAAAGCCATGTTGTTAACTGCGAAATGGAGTGTTCCGTTCTCGCATGACCACTCCGCTTCACTGGATCCGATGCTCTTGTCCTTCTTCGCATCTATAAGTTCCTGAACAAGGGTCGCTTTCATGGAGCTGCCGGAGCCGCTAATATCTTTGAACCACTGGACCGTTTTCAAGGTGATTTTGTCTTTCTTGTCATAATGATCGTATTGATACTTCACGCCTTCGCGCATGGGGAAGAACGTGTTGCACTGTGCCTTAAGCAGGGATAAAGCGCTAAAGAACAGAATAATTGATAGAACCGGTTTCATGAAGGTAAGGGTTTGTTTGCGTTCTAATTTAAGCAACAATGGGCAAAAGGTTAAATGGACAATGCGACGAAAGAAGAGAGAGGAGCAACTGGCTGTTGGCGGCTGGTTTCTAGCTGTCCGCGGAGCCCTGAACGTCCCACTTTCCTGTTCATGCTCATCCTTTGTCACCGCAAAGGCGGCAAGGCGCTAAGGCACGCTAAGAATAATGCAGCTTGGATTTGGCCCTGTATTCTAAAATGGACGACGCGTTACGTAAAGAGCAACTGGGTACTGGCAGCTGGTGTCTGGCTGTCCGCGGAAGCTTAGACGTCACGCTGTCCTATTTTCACCGCAAGGGCGCTGAAGACGCTAAGGAACTCGAAGATTAATGGCAGCGTTGTCAAAACGGCTTACTGCTGATGCAGAAATGTTTTGAATTCATCGGTATTATAGTTG
>CBKWFZ010000079.1:0-9456 GCA_966673785.1 uncultured bacterium | reverse complement strand
CCTTTGCGGAGAAACTGGAAGCGATCCCCTGCCTTAGCCTCCACCAGAGCCGGTTCGGCAACCACTTGCGTTACCTGGAGTGAATCCGGATGGAGGTAATCTTTGAAGTCGCCTTCCGCGTCACCGAGGTCTTCAACTTTGAATAACCGGTCGTACAATCGCACCTCCATATTCACACCATGCTGTGCACTTACCCAATGCAGCGTGCCTTTAACCTGTATGCCGGAAGTGTCTGATCCGCTACGGCTCTCCGGAATATATGTGCAGCGAAGTTCCTTAACATTGCCGGACTCATCATGAATTACTTCATCGCACCGGATGATGTACGCGCTTTTAAGACGCACCATTTGTCCCGGCGCAAGGCGGAAAAACTTTTTTGGCGGATTCTCCATAAAATCCTCTCCTTCAATGTAGATCTCTCTGCCGAAAGGCATGGTTCTCTTTCCACTGTCCGGATCTTCCGGGTTGTTTTCCGACTCCAGCAATTCCGTTTTGTCTTCGGGGTAATTTGTAAGGACGACCTTTAGCGGATCGAACACAACCATTCTTCTCAACGATATTTTATTGAGATGCTCCCGCACGCAAAATTCCAGGAGTCCGACGTCAATCAGGTTTTCTCTTTTGGCGACACCGATCTTATCGCAAAAGTCGCGGATACTCTCCGGCGTATAGCCCCTGCGCCTCACCCCGCTCAGCGTCGGCATACGGGGATCATCCCATCCGCGCACGTGGCCTTCGTTCACCAATTGGAGCAGCTTGCGTTTGCTCATCACCGTATAGGTCATGTTCAGCCGCGCGAATTCATATTGGCGCGACGGATATATTTCCAGTTTCTCAATGAACCAGTCATACAATTCCCGATGCGGAATGAACTCGAGCGTACAAATACTGTGCGTAATGTTTTCAATCGCGTCGCTCTGGCCGTGGGCAAAATCATACATCGGATAAATGCACCACGTATCCCCTGTGCGATGATGATGGGCATGCTTGATGCGGTAAATAATAGGATCGCGCATGTGCATGCTCGGATGCGCCATGTCGATCCGGGCGCGCAATACCTTCTCACCGTCACGGTACTTGCCGGCTTTCATCTCGGCGAAAAGCCTCAGGTTTTCCTCAACTGAGCGATTGCGGTAAGGACTGTCTTTGCCCGGCTGAGTCGGCGTCCCTTTAAGCTGCGCAACCTCCTCTGAGGTGCTGTCATCCACGTAAGCAAGTCCCTTCCGGATCAGGTCGACGGCAAAATCGTAAAGCTGTCCGAAGTAATCGGATGCGTAACGTTCTTCAGCCCATTCAAATCCCAGCCACCGCACATCCGCCTTAATACTATCGACGTATTCGGTTTCCTCGGTAACGGGATTGGTATCATCAAAGCGCAGGTTGGTTTTTCCGTTGTACTTAAGCGCCAATCCGAAATTCAGGCAAATACTTTTGGCGTGGCCCATATGAAGATAACCGTTGGGCTCGGGAGGAAAACGGGTTATTATCGTTTCGTATTTACCGGCAGCCAGATCGTTTTCAACAATCTCTTCCAAAAAATTAAGACTTTTCTCTTCAGTCATGGCGTGTTCATTTAAAGCGGGCCGGCGGCATTCTGGCCATCGTCACGGGTTCGCAAGGTAAAAATCGTTTCCGAATCGCGCGATATTCACTGCGTTACTTTTTGTTCCGAAATGGTTTGCATAACGAATGTCAACGCAACAAAACCTTTCCGATTATCGATTATCTAAATGATCGGTTACCTTTGCAATCCCTGAAAAACAACAACGAAGCCGGCAAAAGTAGCCGGCAAAATAACCAGATTTTGATGAGAGAAGTTCGTGTTCGTTTCGCACCCAGTCCTACCGGAGCACTTCATATAGGCGGTGTCCGAACAGCCCTTTACAATTACCTCCTCGCCCGAAAACATGGAGGCACAATGATCCTGCGGATCGAAGATACTGATCAGTCACGCTTTGTGCCCGGTGCGGAGCAATACATCGTCGAGTCGCTGGCCTGGCTGGGCATTACGATCGACGAGGGCGTTGGTGTCGGCGGACCTCACGCGCCGTATCGCCAATCGGAACGCAAAGACATCTACCGCCAGTATGCACTGCAGCTTATTGACCAGGGCCATGCTTATTACGCATTCGATACGAAGGAAGAGGAGGAGGCCATGCGAAAGCGTCTCGAGTCCGCCGGCGTGGTGTCTCCTCAATACAACAGCATAACGCGGATGCAGATGCGTAACTCGCTTACGCTCTCCGAGACGGAAGTAAAGAGCCTACTCGAAGCCGGCACACCTCACGTGATCAGGCTAAAGGTGCCCCGTAAGGATGAGATTCGCTTCCAGGATCTGATCCGCGGCTGGGTAAATGTCCATTCCTCACAAATCGACGATAAAGTTTTGCTGAAAAGTGACGGGATGCCGACTTACCATCTCGCCAATGTAGTTGATGATTATCTGATGAAGATCTCGCATGTGATCCGTGGCGAAGAGTGGCTACCGTCGGCACCGCTGCACGTCCTTTTGTACCGTTTTCTCGGATGGGAATCTGACATGCCTCAATTTGCTCACCTCCCGCTCCTTTTGAAACCCGATGGTAACGGAAAGCTGAGCAAGCGCGACGCTGTGCGTTTTGGGTTTCCTATTTTTCCAATTACCTGGAAAGAAGAGAGCGGCGAAGTTTCGGTCGGATATCGTGAAGCCGGATACCTGCCGGAGGCGTTAATCAACTTTCTGGCGTTGCTGGGCTGGAACCCTGGGAACGATCGTGAATTGTTCACGCTCGAAGAACTGATTACCGAGTTTTCGATCGACCGTATAAACAAAGCCGGTGCGCGTTTTGACGTCCAGAAGGCGCAGTGGTTCAATCAGCATTACCTGAGAAGCAAACCGGACGAGACGTTAGCAGAATTCCTTCTTTCATCGCTGGCACAGCAGAATATTCCGTGCACGGCGGAGAAAGCGCTGAAAATCGTCGGCATCATGCGGGAACGGATAACATTCCCTCAGGACCTTTGGGAGCAGGGCAAGTTTTTCTTCAGACGGCCGGAAGTATTTGATGAAAGCGTTGTCAACAAGAAGTGGAACGACGATGCCCGGAAGGTCCTCGCTGCATTTGAAAAGGCCGTCAGTGGTCGACCCGCGCTAACTGCCGTGCAAGCCAAAGAAACCCTTGATCAGGCTGCATCGGGCGAGGGCGTGGGCACGGGTAAGATCCTGCAGGCCCTCAGATTGGCGCTTACCGGTGCCGGTGGCGGGCCGGATTTGATGATGATTATGGAAATAATTGGCCCTCAGGAAGTTGCCGCACGAATCGATTATGCCATCAAAAACTTAAATATCAAAGTGGCATAACTATTTTACCGTTTTTACGAATATATAGACATAAGGCATCGTGCCGATAAATAAAGACGGTTATGGAAAAAAAAGACAAGAGCAGTAAGCCAAAGCCGAAGCCGAAAGTCCATAAAGAACTGAGCGGTTTTGACATTTCGATTGACCAGTTCGGCGAAATCCGGTCCAACATGAACATCGAGAAAATCAATCAGTTTCTCAATGAGAACGTGGACGACAAGAAACTTGCCGAGCGTGAGGATTATGACGATATGAAACAAACCAAACGAAAAAAAGGGAAGTAGTATTCGAAGATTCTGAATGAAGGCCGCAAGGCCTTTTTTTGTTGAATAAAAGTCAGCGGAAAAATCAATGGTGTCTGCAACAGAACAAAATTCTTCTATTTTTGATACACACTTTTTCCAAACAAACAACAACCGATATGAACCGTTCCCACGACATAGACTACCAGATCAAAGGCGACGACATCCAGATAGTCGAGATTGAACTCGACCCGATGGAAACCGTCATAGCTGAAGCCGGCGCAATGCTTTTCATGGATGATGGTATTTCATTCGAGACGAAGATGGGGGATGGGTCTCAGCCGAACCAGGGCCTTTTTGACAAGTTGCTTTCCGCCGGGTCGCGCATTCTTACCGGCGAGTCACTGTTCATGACGCATTTTACCAACAGAGGTAACCGCAAAGCCCGCGTTGGCTTTTCTGCGCCCTATCCCGGAACCATCATCCCTGTTGACCTGAGTCAGATGTCCGGACATCAGCTCATCGTCCAGAAGGACGGTTTCCTATGTGCTGCCCTTGGAACAAAAATGTCGATCACGTTCAACCGCAAGATCGGTTCAGGACTCGTCGGCGGCGAAGGTTTTATTCTTCAACGTCTCGAAGGTGATGGAAAAGCGTTCATTCATGCGGGAGGCACTTTGATAGAACGCACACTCAACAACGAAACCCTGCGTGTGGACACGGGATGTGTGGTCGCCTTCGAGCCGCAAATTGACTTTGACGTTCAGACTGCCGGCGGACTGAAATCAATGATCTTTGGAGGAGAGGGCATTTTCCTGGCGACGCTACGTGGAACCGGCAAAGTCTGGTTGCAGTCCATGCCGATCCGAAAGCTAGTGCAGGCGCTTGCTCCCTACGGCAGGAATAGTGGCAAAGAGGGTAGCTCCCTGTTAGGAAGCCTTCTGGAACGGTAGATATTCATTCGTGAGCAGGAAGCTTCGGGCCGATTTGGATGACAAAGACTGGAGAAATCGTGTGGCGGAACTTTTTCGTAAACACGCTCCTGTCTCCGACGAAGCCATGGCCGCTCTCCTCGACGCATGGACTGGTTGCACTGAGTTAAGGAGACACGACTATCTCGATCAGCCCGGTAAACTTGAGACGAATTTGCACATCATCTGTTCGGGAAGTCTGCGCATCTACTATCCGAACAAGGAAGAAGAAATATGCGTCGGGTTCGGCTATGCGGGCACGTTGATTTGCTCCTATCCGTCATTCATCTTGCAGCAACCATCGCAATACTACATTCAGGCCCTCACACGAAGCAAACTCCATCATATCACTCGCCGTGATCTCTACCGGCTTTTCGACACTTTTCCGGAACTTGAACGCAGCTGGCGATTACAGGAAGAACAAGCATTGCTTGGGAAGATTGAGCGCGAGGTTGAGTTGCTCACATTTTCACCGGTCCAGCGGTACCAGCGCCTTCTCGAACGAAGTCCTCACATCTTCCAGATCATTCCCAGAAAATACATTGCATCGTATCTGCGCATGACTCCCGAAACAATGAGCCGCCTCTCCGGTACATAATGTGTCGTGAAGGAGCGATCCGAGGCTGTGAAATCATCGCCTAAAAACAAAAAGCGTCTTTATACTTCGGAATTTACTCGGCATATTTGCACCACTTTGCGGAAGGTGGCCCTGCGCTTATTGCAGGTTCATTGTTATATTTCCGGGCCGAACAAAGCAAAAACGAATAAACAAAATCCATTTTCGTGAAATACAAACGCATCTTACTGAAGTTAAGCGGAGAGGCACTCCAAGGGTCATCAAAATCGACCAACATCGACCCGAACGTGCTTGAGCAATATTGCGCAGAGATTAAGGCGCTGAGAGACAAGAACGTAGAAATTGCTATTGTTATCGGAGGAGGAAATATTTTCAGAGGCGGACAGGCCGAGGCGTTGGGAATCGACCGGGTACAGGGTGACTACATGGGTATGCTGGCAACCGTCATCAACGCCATGGCCCTGCAGAGCGCGCTTGAACGTCACGGTATGTATACGCGTCTGATGGCAGGAATAAAGATGGAGCAGGTTTGCGAACCGTTCATCCGGCGCCGTGCGATACGGCATCTCGAGAAGGGTCGCATCGTCATCTTCGGTGCCGGAATCGGAAATCCGTACTTCACAACGGACTCAACGGCGAGTTTGAGAGCCATCGAGGTTCAGGCTGATGTAGTCCTCAAGGGAACCAGGGTCGATGGCGTTTATACAAAAGACCCTGAAAAATTCCCGGATGCCGTGCGTTATTCCAATCTCACTTTCCAGGAAGCGTACGAGAAAAATCTGAACATCATGGACATGACAGCCTTCACGCTTTGCATGGAGAATAAGCTGCCGATCATTGTCTTCGATATGAACAAGAAAGGAAACTTGCTTAAAGTTGTTCAGGGAGAACCGGCAGGTACTCTCATCGCCAGTTGATAACTTTTGTATTGATCGATAATTAAACGATCCTGTTATGGAAGAAATCGAATTATACCTTGAAGATGCCCGCGATTTAATGACGAAGGCCGTAAACCACTGTGCACACGAACTTACGAAGATCCGTGCAGGCAAGGCCAATCCGAGCATGCTCGATGGAATTCAGGTGAGTTACTATGGCGCAATGACGCCGCTTCAACAAGTTTCATCGCTTACAACTCCCGATGCGCGTACCATTTTCGTCAAGCCTTGGGAGAAAAACATGATTCCTGAAATCGAGCGCTCCATTCTTAACGCCAACCTCGGACTTAATCCCCAGAACGATGGCCAGCAGGTGATCATCAATATTCCAATGCTTACTGAAGAACGCCGGAAGCAATTGGTTCGGCAGGTCGGACAGGAATGTGAGCATGGCCGCGTCAGTGTCCGAAGCATCCGGAAAGAAACCAATGAACACCTTAAGAAAATAAAAGGCGCTTCAGAAGACGATGTAAAGAATGCAGAGGAGCAGGTTCAGAAAATGACCGACGACTACATTTCAAAAATCGACGCCCTTATGAAGAAAAAAGAGGGCGAGATCATGACCGTATAGCCGATAAGTCGGCAAACTTCACCAAAGTGCTTCGTTATGAAACGGAGCATTTTTTTTTGCGGCACACCCGGCAAGTATTAGATCATTTGTGCGTAATTTTATTTGTACCAACCCCCACCCATGGAGACTGCCAGTTTCGGAAACAGACTTAAAAGAACAGGCCGGAAGGCGCTACGGATATTCCTGCTTCTATTCATTGTCGCTGCAGCCGGAATATTCAGTTTTTATTATTGGGGCGTCTATGAAACCGGGGTAATGGCAGGCAAGGTTTTGCGGCTAAGCGAAAAAGGTGTGGTCTTCAAAACCTTTGAAGGCAAGATCAATCTCGAAACCTTCGGCGCATTAAAAGGTACAAGTCCGATCTCAGAAGCCTTTGATTTCTCCGTCGAGAAATCCAACACAGAGGTCATCCGAACCTTGCAGGAGGTGTCCCTGAGCGGCGAACGCGTGAACCTGCATTTCGTTAAGCGTTACGCGCGGTTTCCCTGGCGAGGCGACACGAAATACTTTGTAACCCACGTCGAACGACTTGGAAAAAACTGATCGTTCTTCCTCCGCAAAAGGACTAAACCGGATTTTCAGCGTTATCGTTATCGCGCAGTTCTGTGGCACGTCGTTATGGTTTGCCGGAAATGCGGTAGTCCTATCGTTGGCCCGGGTCGACTGGCCAGCCGGAGCTGCAGGACACCTCACGACCGCCGTGCAGGTCGGATTCATTACGGGTACGCTTTGGGTGACACTCACGGGACTGGCGGATCGTTTCTCACCGTCGAAACTCTTCTTTCTAAGCACCATCGGCGGCGCAATCTCGAACCTCGTTTTGCTCGTGAACATGGAGTCTTTCTATCTCGCAGTGGGTAGCCGATTCGCAACCGGTGTCTTCCTCGGCGGAATCTATCCTGTAGGTATGAAGATCGCTGCAGACTGGCGTGAATATGGTTTGGGCGACTGGCTTGGTGCGCTTGTCGGTGCGCTTGTCGTCGGCACCGCGTTGCCACATGCCCTCAGGGGCATCGACGGGCTGCAGCATCCGACCCATCTGTTGACGGCTGTCTCTGCAATCGCGCTATCCGGCGGTTTTCTGCTTTACCACTTTGTGCCTGATGGTCCATATCGCGTAAAATCAACACGGTTTTCGTTCAGACATCTGTCTTCCGCTCTTCGCTCGCGTGCATTCCGATCACCCCTGTTCGGATACTTCGGTCACATGTGGGAGCTGTACACATTCTGGGCCTTCGTGCCCTGGATTCTGCAACGATACACGGAGGCTCACCCGAATCAGCAACACTCCATGCCGCTGCTCTCGTTCATGATCATCGCAATCGGAGGTCCTGGCTGTTGGTTGGGGGGAAAAATGTCGCTCTCCGCAGGTAGCAATACCGTTGCAAGAGCAGCGCTTTTCATTTCAGGTATCTGCTGCCTTGCGTCCCCACTATTCTGGAATGCCGGCATGTTAATGTTTTTTGCTTTCCTTTTCGTCTGGGGGATCTCTGTATGCGCCGACTCGCCGCAGTTCTCAGCGCTGATTGCAGCAAGCGCGCCTTCAGAAACCCGCGGGACGGCCTTGACATTCGCAACATGCATCGGATTTACAATCACCATAGTAAGCATACAGACCGTCTTGTATCTGGAAAAACACATTTCTCCCGATTTTCTTTTATGGGTGCTGATTCCCGGTCCTTTCTTTGGTTTGCTCATGTCGCGCAGTCGAGCATAACCCGATTTTTCAGGTATCCGCGCATAGTAAAAAAATCCTACCTTGTGTTAGAAGCACGTTCCCAAAAACGGCGCTACGAAGTCAAAAACCGATGTGTATTATTTAATGTCCTGTTATTTCAGGTGCTGTTATGGAAAGAAAAAATATTCCAGGAATCTACAACTATTGTGATCGGTGGTGCGAGCGGTGTAAGTTCACATCGCGTTGTGCAGTGTTTGAGCGCGAAGGCAATGGAATCGATCACCGCGATCTCGCGAGACAGGGTGACCTCATCAGTTCAAAACATGCCAATTCGCGCGTCACGAGATGCTCTCTCCTGAAGGGCACAAAAGCGATTGGCGTTTCGGCCGATTTGTTCTCACGACTCGACAGCACAAGGGTCGGTACTGAGTGGACTCAGGAAAATGTTCATCCCCTGCTAAACAAAAGTCTGGACTACTCCCGTGACGCCCAGGATTGGCTGTCACACTCACCACTGATTCCTTATGCAGATTCTCTGAACGAGAAACTGAAACTCGAGCTGTTAAATGAAGAGCGCGCCGGCAAGGAAATAGAAAAACTTCGCGATTGCAGAATGGTAATCACCTGGTACCTGTCTTTCATTCACAGCAAATTGGTACGCGCGATAAATGCCAATGTGTGGGCCGACAAATGGGCGGAAGAAAACGGTCTTCAAAAGGATTCTGATGGCTCGGCGAAGATTGCGCTTATCGCGATAGAAAAATCGATTAGCGCCTGGAGTACGATTTATGAGATGCTTCCTGAATGCGAAGATGCTGCGCTGACATTTCTGGTCACCCTGCAACATATAGAAACACTCACCAAATCGACATTCCCTGCGGCGCTTTCTTTCGTGCGTCCCGGCTTCGACGATGTGCCCGTTTCTGTGACGCGATAAAAAAAGGCAGGAGTCCTGCTTTTCTAATGTTTTGAGGAAGCGAGACGCACCTCGTGTGTTTTGCCGGACCGGAACTCTCGCCGGTACTCGATGCGCCACAAGAGCAGATTGGCTCGCGCAAGGAGCCAAATGAATACCAATTCCCCGACTGCGATAGAAAGCGTCTTCATCAACCGAAGCAGTCCTGCATACGAGGGCGCAC
>CBKWFZ010000078.1:0-9460 GCA_966673785.1 uncultured bacterium | reverse complement strand
ACGAATTTATATACCTTTGCGACGCAAATCGAACGTTTTTGCCCAGCACCGTAACAATGGAAACCCAACTCGCTCCAAACGAACTGCCGAAGCCCCGCGCTATGAGATTGAATAAGTATTTCGTAATCGATTTCGATAGTACCTTCACTAAAGTTGAAGCCTTTGACGTACTTGCCGACATTTCCCTGAATGGTCATCCTGAAAAGGAGGAGAGAAAAAAACAGATCATTGCGATCACTAATCAAGGGATGGATGGATCGGTCTCCTTTCGGGAGTCACTTGAACGAAGACTGAATCTGCTTGCTCCTGCGAGGCAGCATCTGCCCCTGCTCATAACAGAACTCAAAAACAGTGTTTCCGAATCGTTTAAACGAAACAAGGAATTCTTTCAGAAATACGCTGACAACATTTTTATAATCTCCAACGGATTCAAGGAGTTCATAGAACCTGTCGTAACCGAGTTTGGCATCAAGCCGGAAAATATTCTTGCCAATGAATTTATTTTCGATGGTGAAGGTCGAGTGGTTGGATTCGATACCGATAACCCGCTTTCAGCCAATGGCGGAAAGGCCGAGCAACTCAAACGACTTAATCTTCCCGGCGATATTTATGTCATCGGCGATGGCTACACGGATTACGAGATTAAACATGCGGGTCTCGCCAACAAGTTCTTCGCGTTCACTGAGAACGTGGCGCGGGAAAATGTTAAAAGCAATGCGGATCATATTACCCCGAGTCTTGATGAATTTTTGTACCTGAACAAATTGAACACTGCCATATCCTACCCAAAGAACCGGATAAATGTACTCCTGCTGGAGAACGTGCACCCGGTTGCCGTTGAGTTATTAAAGGCCGAAGGTTTCAACGTTGAAACCTATCACGCCGCGCTTACTGAAGAAGAACTCATTCAGAAAGTCAAGAACGTGTCCGTTCTTGGCATCCGCTCGAAAACACAAGTAACCGAGCGCGTGCTTCAAAACGCGAATCGGCTCATGGCTATCGGAGCATTTTGCATTGGTACGAATCAGATTGATCTTAAAACTGCGACGAAAAAAGGAATCGCCGTTTTCAACGCGCCATTTAGTAATACCCGTTCTGTTGTTGAACTTGCCATCGCCCAGATGATCATGCTTATGCGGAACATCGTAGACAAGTCGGCCAAGATGCATCAGGGTGTGTGGGACAAGAGTGCGAAAGGAAGTTTCGAAGTTCGCGGAAAGAAGCTTGGGCTTATCGGCTATGGTAACATCGGAACACAATTGTCTGTCATTGCCGAGTCGCTCGGGATGAAGGTGTTGTATTACGATATCGAGGAACGGCTTTCGTTAGGGAATGCCGTGCAGTGCAAATCGATGAAGGAAGTGCTTTCGGAAGCTGATGTGATCTCGCTTCATGTCGACGGACGGAAATCCAATACAAACCTTATTGGCCCCCGTGAATTTGCGCTGATGAAGAAGGGCGTCATATTCATTAACCTGAGCCGCGGCCATGTCGTCGACATTCAGGCCCTTCGGGAAAACATTCTCAGTGGACGGGTTGCCGGATGTGCGATCGACGTATTTCCTCATGAACCCGTGAGCAACGACGAGGAGTTTCAGTCTGAATTACGCGGCCTCCCGAACACGATGCTGACTCCGCATATTGGTGGAAGCACACTTGAAGCACAGCAGAACATCGGCCAGTTCGTTCCCGGAAAGATTATGGATTACATCAACAACGGGAACACCTCCAACAGTGTGAACTTTCCAAACCTGACTTTGCCGATTCTTCAAAACGCGCATCGTCTTATCCATATCCATAACAACGTACCGGGTATCCTGGCGCAAATCAATAACGTGCTCGCTGAACACGGTATAAATATCGTCGGACAATACCTGAAGACAAACGAGACGATTGGTTATGTAATTACCGATATCAACAAGGAGTACGACAAGGAGGTTATCGCGAAACTTCGCGCTATCGAGCACACGATCAAGTTCCGCGTGCTATATTGACCAGGCTTCTTCTTGGTCTGGCAACGATGTACGTCACTAATTCGGAATTATTTGTAATTTTCTCGGATGGAACGCAGCGGCAAGACCAAAGGAACATCCGGTAATCGTACGTTACGCAAGCGCCTTTACGAGATCATCTTTGAGGCTGATACACCGGCAGGTCGCTTGTTTGATATCCTTCTGCTTGGCGCCATCCTGATAAGCGTCCTGGCGGTCATACTTGAAAGCGTAGCCTCAATACGCGCGGAATATGCGGGTTTATTGTTCGGCGTTGAGTGGTTTTTCACCATTGTCTTCACACTTGAATACATTGCCAGACTTTATACCGTTGAGCGGAAACGCATATACGCCACCAGCTTTTTCGGCGTGGTTGATCTTCTTTCAATACTTCCAACCTATCTGGCTTTATTTTTCTCGGGAGCACATTCCCTGATGGTGATCCGTAGCATCAGGCTCCTCAGAATCTTCCGTATCCTCAAACTGCCCCGATATATCGGCGAAAGCCAGAGTCTTGTGAACGCCCTGAAGTCCAGTCGTTATAAGATCATTGTTTTTCTGCTCACGGTTCTGACGACAGTAATTATCATGGGAACGATAATGTATCTTGTCGAGGGACCGGAAAACGGGTATTCGAGCATACCACGGAGCATCTACTGGTCAATAGTGACCATGACAACGGTGGGCTACGGCGACATCGCGCCAAGAACCGACCTTGGTCAGTTTCTCGCCGCAATGCTGATGATCATGGGTTACGGTGTTATCGCTGTGCCTACTGGTATTGTTTCTGCGGAAATGATCAGCCTCAAAAACCGGGAGAAAATTTCCACGCAGGTGTGCCCGAATTGTCTGAAGGAAGGACACGATCCAGACGCTGTATTCTGCAAGTTCTGTGCTGCAAAACTAAATCCGTGATTGGCATGCAATAGCGGGTAAACCGATCCGGCCTGATAATGATATATGGAGGAAAGACGCCGGACGATTTAAAGGAAAAAACCCACTGGATTTGGTGAGGTGTTTCTGAACCCCATATAAGACAAGTTTTGAGCTGCTGCTGACCGCAACCTTCCTCTGTTAACCTGGTTTTTGGCCGAGGTCCCGATAAATATCGAAGGATGAGGCCTGATTTTGTTCAGAAGCTTCACTCGGTATTGTTTAAAATTGTTAGGTTCAGCAAACGTGTCCCAAACCCAGCGGGATAATGCGAACTTAGACAAAACGCCTTTCTCTTCATCTCTTGCATCTGAATTATTTTTTCCAGATACTCCCCCCTTGTTCTGTCCAGGTTCAGTTTTTTCAACGACCTGTCTGGTGAAATGGTTCAGGAATTTGCGGAAGTATTTTACTTTTGCAGGCGACTTATGAACCACCGCGCCGTCAACTTTACCCCCGGACCTTCACAGTTGTATTTCACTGTTGAAGATCACATGCGTCAGGCTTTTCGGGAAGGCATCCCATCGATTTCTCACCGCTCAAAAAAGTTTGAGCAGGTATTTAGCGCTTGCACAGAGGGACTCAGATCGCTGCTCGGCGTCCCGTCAGATTATCATATCTTCTTCACCGGGTCGGCGACAGAAATTTGGGAACGTATTATTCAGAACCTGGTGGAGGAATCTTCTTTTCACCTTGTCAATGGTTCATTTTCAAAACGCTTCTTCGAGATTTCGCGTCAGCTCAATCGAGACGCCCGCGCGTTGGAAGTTGCGCCAGGCGAAGGTTTCCACGGGGAGATCACAGTCCCTCGCGGTGTTGAACTCATCGCTGTTACCCACAATGAGACGAGTACGGGAGTGACGACCGATCCGGATCTGATCTATCAGTTGCGTCAGCAAAATCCGGATGCGTTGATCGCTGTTGATGCTGTGTCGTCTCTTCCTTATCCGGAATTCGATTATACGCAACTTGACTCCGTATTCTTCTCCGTTCAGAAAGCATTTGGTCTGCCGGCCGGGCTTGGTGTGTGGCTTGTCAATGAACGCTGCCTTGCCAGGGCTGAGTCGCTCCTCGCAAAGGGTATCTCAATCGGGTCGTATCACAATCTCCCGTCATTGCATGCCCATGCTGCCAAACATCAGACGCCTGAAACACCAAACGTGCTTGGTATCTATCTGCTGGGATCCGTAGTTCAGGATTTCCTCCGGAGAGGTGCAACGACATTGAGAAAAGAGACCGAATACAAGGCTGCTTTGCTCTATCAGGCACTTGATCAGCACCGCGATATCCGTCCATTCGTCCGGGAAACTGCCTGGCAATCGAAGACCGTCATCGTCGCCGATTGCGGTGAGCACACCGCGCGGATCGCTACCGCATTGCAGGAGAAGGGCCTGTTTCCGGGAGACGGTTACGGACCGTTTCGCAAAACACAGCTTCGTTTCGCGAATTTCCCGACTCATTCAAAAGAGCAGTTTGAACTGTTGGTAGATTCTCTCAGCACGTTGTAGACCTGCCGCCGACAGGCCGATCCAACGCAGATAAAAATTCAGTTTGCGCCTTTTGGCATCTTTCATATTTTGCAAACGGTATAAATGCATTATTTCAATGTCCCGACTACTTACAATACTCTTCCTTTCGTTGCTGACACCGCTTGCCGCCCAGGATTACCGATGGCAGCAGCGTGTAGAATATATCATGGATGTACGCCTTGATGTAAAAACGCACAAGCTCACGGGCAATCAGAAACTAACGTATTTCAACAATTCAAAGGATACGCTCCGTAAGGTTTATTACCACCTGTACTTCAATGCCTTCCAGCCGGGCAGCATGATGGACGTACGCTCGCGAACGATCGCTGATCCCGACCGCCGGGTGCGCGATCGGATAGCTAAGCTGAAACCCGATGAAATTGGATTCCAGAAAGTCGAACAGCTGAAGCAGGACGGAAAAGAGGTGTCATTCCACGTGGAAGGAACGGTTATGGAGGTCACGTTGACCAAGCCGATCCTCCCGAATACAAAGACGGTCTTTGAGATGAAATTCAACGCCCAGGTGCCGGTTCAGATCCGGCGTTCCGGCCGTGACAACAGCGAGGGCATCGCCTATTCAATGACCCAGTGGTTCCCGAAAATTGCAGAGTATGACCACCAGGGGTGGCATGCGTACCAATACGTAGCGCGCGAATTTCACAGCGTATGGGGCGACTATGACGTAAAGATTACGCTTGACCCGACGTACATTGTTGCGGGAACCGGAAAGCTTCAGAATCCTGAGAAGATCGGATATGGTTATGAGAAATCAGGCAGCAACGTTTCCAGGTCAGGCGGCGATCTGACCTGGCACTTCAAGGCAAAGGATGTCATCGATTTTGCATGGGCCGCAGATCCCGACTATGTTCATGATGTTGTTCAGGTGCCTTCAGGTCCTGAACTTCACTTCTTCTATCAACCAAAAGTCACCAGTACATGGAAACAGATGGAGCCTTTTGCGGTCAGGTTCTTTGAATTCATGAACAAGACATTCGGAAAATACCCGTACGATACATACTCCGTCATTCAGGGCGGAGACGGCGGCATGGAGTATCCGATGTGTACACTTATTCTTGGTGAAGGAAGCCTTGACGGGCTCGTCGGACTGATGGCTCACGAGGCTGCCCATAGCTGGTTTCAGGCTGTGCTCGCATCCAACGAAGCACTCTACCCCTGGATTGACGAGGGCTTCACCGATTTCGCATCGAATGAATTCGAAGCGTTTATCGCGGGTCAGGAGCCCACGCACATGAACAGTTACATGGGCTACTTCAGCCTGGTGAAAAGCGGTCTCCAGGAACCTATCAGTCAGCACAGCGATCACTACAACACCAATCGTGCTTACGGGACGGCGGCGTATGCCATGGGCACTGTGTTTCTGCATCAGCTGAAATATGTTATGGGCGAGGAGTCGTTTTACAAGGGTATGCGGCGCTATTACAACACATGGAAGTTCCGCCATCCGGAACCGAATGACTTTATCCGCGTGATGGAAAAGGTATCTGGTCTTCAACTGAGATGGTATATGAATTATTGGGTGAACACAACCAAGAAGATTGATTACGGCGTCAGGAACGTGATCGGACGGGGTGATAAAACGTTTATCACACTTGAACGGGCAGGCGAATTTCCGATGCCTGTCGATCTGGTCGTAACGCTCAAGGACGGTTCCAGGCACCTTTACTACATCCCACTCGTGGAAATGCTTGGCAGTAAAGAAATCGAGGATAAAACGATTCAGCGTACCGACCTGGTACCCTGGCCATGGGTGAACCCGACTTACACGTTAGATGTGAACTTCGATGCATCTGCAATCGACTCCATCGAGATCGACCCTTCCATGCGGATGGCGGATATCGACCGCAAGAACAACCGTATCGATTTGAACGAATTGAAAACCTATGAGCGTGCAGGTCAGTAGAACGATATTCTGGTAACGAGCGCCATGGACATAACTGCCGCGAGATCGAAAGTTCGGGAACTTACCGAAAAGATCAATCACCATAACGACCTCTATTACCAACAGCATCGCACAGAGATCAGCGACGAGGAGTTCGATCATCTGCTTAAGGAACTGGAAACGCTGGAAGGCAGGTTTCCGGAATTACGTGCGCCGGACTCCCCCACGCAACGTGTTGGTGGAACCATCACGAAAGAGTTTCCTACGGTGTATCACCGTTACCCGATGTTGTCGCTGGGAAATACATACAGCGAAGAGGAACTGCGGGATTTTGATGGTCGCGTAGCACGCGGTCTGGACGGCGACGAATATGCATATTTCTGTGAGTTGAAGTTTGACGGCGTGTCGATCAGCCTCACCTACGAGAACGGCATACTTGTCCGCGGAGTGACACGCGGCGATGGTGTGCGCGGCGACGATGTCACAAACAACGTCAGGACTATACGTAGCATACCCCTGCGCGTAAAAGGAACAGATTTTCCCGCAAGCTTTGAGGTGCGCGGCGAAATTTTCCTCCCGAAGAAGGTTTTCGAGAAGCTGAATCGCGAGCGGGAAGATATCGGCGAGGAAAAATACGCCAACGCGCGAAACACGGCATCCGGCACGTTGAAGATGCAGGATTCCGGGATTGTAGCCCAACGCAGGCTTGACTGCTTTGTGTACGCACTCCTCGGCGATGAATCCGGTGTGGAAACCCATGCCGAGGCCATCGCAAAACTCGAGCACTGGGGCTTCAACGTATCCCCTACGTATAGAAAATGTAACACCATCGCGGAAGTAATTGCGTATATCGAAGACTGGGAAACAAAACGTGACGAGCTTCCGCTCGAAACCGATGGCGTCGTTATCAAGGTCAATAGTATTGAGCAGCAGGTTCAGCTCGGGTTTACCGCCAAAAGTCCGCGCTGGGCGATCGCGTACAAGTACAAGGCTCAAAGTGCAAGCACCCGGCTCAACGGTATCACATACCAGGTCGGCCGCACCGGCGCGATCACGCCTGTCGCTGAACTGGAACCCGTGTTTCTCGCGGGAACCACGGTAAAGCGCGCCTCGCTTCACAACGCCAATGAGATCGCGCGACTGGATCTCCGGATCGGCGACTATGTGTTCGTGGAAAAAGGTGGAGAAATCATTCCGAAAGTGACCGGAGTCGACATTGCCAAACGTCAGGCAGGAACATCACCAATAGCATACATCACCAATTGTCCGGAATGCGGCACCCCGCTGATCCGATATGAGAATGAGGCGGCGCACTATTGCCCGAATGCAACGGGTTGCCCGCCGCAGATCACGGGTCGGATCGAACATTTTATTCAGCGTAAAGCAATGGATCTGAATTCTCTTGGAGAAAGAACCATTCATCAGTTATACGCCCTCGGCCTGGTCAGAAGCCCTGCCGACCTCTATGATCTTAAACCTGAAGATATCCGGCTTCTTGAAGGGTACAAAGACAAATCGATACGGAATCTGTTGGAAGGAATCGAACGCTCAAAGGTCACACCGTTTGAAAGCGTTTTATTTGCGATCGGTATCCGTTACGTTGGCAAGACCGTGGCGGAGAAACTTGCCCGCCATTTCAAGTCCATTGATCGTATTGCCTCGGCAACGCTGGAAGAATTGCTTGCAGCTCCTGAGGTTGGGGAAAAGATAGCGCAAAGCGTCTACCAGTATTTCCGCGTGCCTGACAATCAACGCGAGATCGAAAGACTCAAAAAAGCCGGCCTTAATTTCGAGAGTCATGCAAAGGAACCGGAAAAGCAAAGTGATGTTTTAGGAAACAAGTCTTTCGTGATTTCGGGGGTGTTCAAAAACTACGAACGCGATCAGTTACAGGAAGTCATTGTGAGCCACGGCGGGCGAGTTCTGTCTGGCGTGTCAGGAAAGCTCGACTATCTGGTTGCAGGAGACAACATGGGGCCGGCAAAGCGCGAGAAGGCGGAGAAGCTGGGCGTGAAAATCATTTCCGAAGAGGAATTTGAGCGCCTCCTTCAAGGCGAGAGCGTTTAATGGTTATATTTTCCTGGTATTCCCCTGCCGATGAAGCTGAGTTTTCTCCAATATCGTACGAAGCGCTTTCTCAAGAAAAAGCCACCGGCCCGCGCAAGCGTTCCTTACAAGAACGCGAGAACACTTGGTATAATCTTTACGGTTGAAGACAAGCAAAAACATTTTGCGGTCAAGGAATTTATAAAACGTCTGGAGGGCGACGGTAAGCATGTTCAGGTGCTGGAATTCCTGCCTGACAAAGCCGAGAACTATGAGTTCCGATATGATTTCTTCATGGAAAAGGACGTGAGCTTCTGGGGAAATGTTGAATCGGCGAATGCCGTGCAATTTGCTGATGGGCCCTTCGATTATCTGTTTTATCTCGATATAACTCCCAACCCGTTTATCCTGCATCTTCTCGCGCGCAGTCATGCCAAATGCCGGGTGGGCAGGTATTGGGATGAAGGAGACCAGTACCTCGACTTCATGGTCAATGCAGTGCCCAACACGCCGGCGCTCCTCGAGGTACTTTACAAGTATGTCTCACAGATAAGGTGAATAGCCCCGAAATTGATTTGATACAATCCGCCCTGGCGTCACTCAAGAGCAAATAATTACTACTTTTGGCCATTCGTATTTTGTAACATGAAAAATCTTTACGGCACTGGTGTCGCCCTCGTAACGCCCTTTACAGAAAACCTTGAAGTTGATTACAAGGCGTTGAAGCGGCTTCTGGCGCATACTGCGAAGGGTGCGGACTATTTTGTTGTAATGGGAACCACCGGCGAGTCCCCCACCTGTACGCTCGATGAGAAGAATGAAATTCTGCGTTTCGTTATTAATAATAACCGCAAGGGTCTTCCGGTCGTCTATGGAATCGGCGGCAACAACACGCGGGAAGTTCTGCACACGATTGATCAGACCGATTTTAGTGGTGTAACTGCCATTCTTTCGGTGAGCCCTTATTACAACAAGCCATCACAGGAAGGTATCTACCAACATTACAAGGCTGTCGCAGATCACGCACCTGTGCCTGTCATTCTTTACAATGTACCAGGAAG
>CBKWFZ010000077.1:0-9465 GCA_966673785.1 uncultured bacterium | reverse complement strand
ATCTTGCCGCAGAGATCGGTCATTTCCTTGTACCGCTCTTCTTTCATAAATGGATCGTTGTTTCCGCTTACAAGAACGACCTCCTTTTCAGCCAGAATTGCCCGCGCAGGGGTTAGGTCGAGGTCTGGCGGAAAGACGCCACCCCAAAGAATGAGACGCCGAAAGTTGACAGACTTTTGCGTGATCCATCGCGACGCCGTCGCCGCGCCCTGACTGAATCCCAGCACCGTGACCGGGACGCCGTTCAGCGCCTCTTGTTCGTAGATGGTATTCAGCAGACTGATGTAGTTTGCAATGTCGGTCATTCTTTCTTCACGCGTCATCCATGTGGCTCCGACCCGCATGTTTCCGGTGACCAGTCTCCGATCCATGTCTGCCAGGTAAAAACGAGAAAGCCCTTCAGGCGCGACAACATAGATGTTGTGATCCGTAAGCGCCTCAAATTTCCGGATGAAGAATTCTGCGAGCTGGCCATAACCATGTAACACGAACCAGATTTCCCGGGCCGTGTTCCGGTCACCGCGTGTGAAGTATCTGGCCTTGAACGAGAATGCGACTTCGTGTTTCATGACTCAAAATAAAACAAAAAACCTTCCGCGGGGGAAGGTTTCAGGATCGTTGACCGATGTGCTTACTAGCGTTTAAATCCTAACGCGCTGCCGCCGCAGTACTGGGAGGATCCGTCAAACGTGTATTGGATATAATAGATACCTGTCGTGTTGCAGGGATATGCGATCGCTGAGATAAACTGTCCGTTCACTTTGCTCGTCGCAACCTTGTTCCTGTTGCTGTCGAAAAGACTCACCACAATACCATCGGTAGGTTGACTGGGAGCACAAATGTTGATCATGTATTGCGTACCCTTGGTAAAGACGTATGAATATTCGACGTAATCCTTTGATCCTTTTTCTATTTTGTAGCTTTTCAGGAAGTTGAAGCCTGTCGCGAGCTTCGGAATGCACTGATTGCTTAACGCTTCCGAATTGCATTGCCCGATCACCTCCAAAGCGCTGAGAATAACAATTGCAAAAACACTAATGATTAATTTTTTCATAAGGCTCCTGGTATTAACAAATTAGCTTGTAATCTTATTTCTGATGTTCGTGGTTATTGATCTTATGTTCGCTATGTCGTCGTCCGTAATTTCAATAGTGCTCGTACTGTTATCTTTAATCACCATGACGCCGTCTTTGATCTCAAAGGTGCTTTCCTTATAGGTATAGGTGATGTTCACTTTTTCGTAAGCTTGTTTCAGTTCTTCCAGGTCAGTCAACAATGATGCCATACCCTGGTCGGTGTCCTTATAGAAGGAGAGCAACAGCATGATGTTTTCGAGGATGATTTTCTGTGTACCAATCGTTTCGCGCAGTTCCTGGCTTTTTGTATTGGCAGCTACTTCGGTGGTAATGTGGAGCGCCTCAAGCCATCCTCCGGTGAGCAGAAGCACGCTCAGGTTGGAACGGTTTTGTGTCTGCAGGTAATGATTGATCTGATTGAAGTTCTGGGTTGTGATCAGTAACAGCGAATCCAGGTTTTTGCTGTTTGTGGCCAGCCTGCCAATGGTTTGAATGTCGAAGAATTGTCCGATGTTCAGGCCGTCAGCAAGTTCCTTGATTGCCTCCATGTACTTCACGCCATCCTGGTTCTTTTCATAGATATTGGTATAACCCAGGTCGGCGCCATAGATCCCGAGGTTCAGTGCCTTCTTATAATTCGAATTGTATTTCGACCGGTTATCGGCGGAATTGAGGTAATTCAAATTATACTCGTTACCGGACTCTTTCAGGAGCATAGAGATCTCCAGTGGCTGGGGAATAGATTCGAGAATGCTGGAGATGACTTCTTCCGAAATCGGTGGACCCTCAACTTTCGCGGTGTCGAGGCCCTCGAGAAAGGCCTGTTCGTCCGTTTTCTTGCTTGATCCGCAGGCTGTGATGATGGCCACAATGAGGCCTGCAATTAAAATTCTCATAGAGATAAAATTATGCGTTTACAAATTTACAAAATCGACATTCCAGCCCAAAAAATTACCTGAATGCTTTATTCCTTTTTGCCTTTTCCGCCTTTGTTAAGGCTTGACGCAAACCCGTCAAAAGACTCGATGAACTTTCTAAGCCATTCAAAGTAAAGGGTCACATAAAGCAGGATCGTCATCGCCCAGATCACCATCAGGTTGAACGCAAACGTGCTCACGCGTGCGCCGAAAAGGTTCTTCTGAGGTGCGAAGAAATGGGTACGGTAATCCAGCAGCCCCTTCGGGTTGGGATCTACGTATATCGGATTTATCTGCTGTAACAGCTCGCCATCGTGTTCCAGTATACGGGTCTTTGTATTTACGTTCTTGACAAGATCGGCGAGGCTTTCGTTGTAGTAGCGGTTCTTCGCCTGATTTATCGACCCGCCACCCGCGGCGCTTTCCATCTGGAAAATAGATGCTTCTCTCCGCTCCACCGCGCTATTGTAAGCGTTCTGATAGTATTTCTTGAATGCCTGAAGGAAATGGTCAAGTTTTTCGTTGAACTCAGGCGTAAATGTTTCCGGTGTCCATGCGCCGGCTAACTCGTCCTTAAATCCTTCCTGAAAATGACTTTCGCGTAAACTGGACTGCAGGATCGCGATGTCCTTTTCGACAAGCTGTCTCACGGAGTCGCGGGTGTCGGCGCGATGTTCGAATACGAACTTACGCTTCCGGTCCAGCTCGTTGACGAGGAAGGAGGACTTAAAGTCTGTCGTTGCCTCAATCTTCTCGAGGACGTAGAAGGGCTTTTGATATGAGTTTTCAACAAACTGGTGAACGGCCAGTGCTTCATACGCCCAGCGCGATGCCATGAGGTCTGCCACAACCGGCACCTTACCCTGCGATGAAATGATGTTGTTAAGTTTGTCAAAGCTGAATAACAATCCGCTGAGGATCATCTGCGGGATCAGCAACAGGGGTATGAGAACATAGACCGTAACGGCCGAATTAAAGGCCGAAGAAATGTTGAGTCCAAGTACGTTCGCGAAACATGAAACGGTGAACAGCACCAGCCAGAACGGCACTAGCATCCGCCATTCGATCTCAAGAATGGCGTTGCCCACAAGTACGAACAGGAGGGTCTGCACCGCCGAAAGAATGAACAGTATGCCCAGCTTTGACGTGAGGTAGCTGTTCCAGCTCAGGTTAAGAAACGACTCCCTTCGCAGAATCTTCCGGTCGCGAATTATTTCTTCGGCGCTTACCGTCAGCCCCATAAACAGCGCGACGATTATACTCATCAGCAGGAATGCCGGGAAGTTATCGTTGAAACGGAAAAGGTATTCCTTTCCCCCCGGAGCACTTTTATACTTGATGATGAATGCGAGTATTATCGCAAGCAGCGGCGCCTCCAGCAGGTTGATCAGGAGGTATTGTTTGTTGCTGAGTTTGGCGAGGGTATCCCGTGTGGCGAAAATGATCGACTGTTTCAGCCTGTTTGGAATGTTCAGACTATGCGGTGGTTCTTCACGAACGTCCTCGACGCGGCCGAGGTTGAATCTTTCTTTGTAAAGGTCGAACCATTGTGGAGGCGTAATCTTTCTCTTGTTCGTGGGCTGTCCGTACTCGTCCACGACCTTGGCCTCGATGATGCTGAATATCTGTTCCGGGTTGACGTTCCCGCAGGTCTCACACTGGCCACGGTTACTGTCTACCTGATGTGTTGACTTTTTGAAATACGTCACGGCCTCGACGGGTGGGCCATAATACGCGGGGTATCCACCCGTATCCATGATGATCATCTTATCGAACATCTTGTAGATGTCGGATGACGGCTGGTGAATAACGACGAATATCAGCTTTCCTTTGAGGGAGAGTTCCTTCAGGAGGTCGATAACATTTTCTGAGTCGCGCGACGAAAGCCCGGACGTTGGTTCGTCAAGGAAGAGCACCGCCGGTTCCCGGATCAGTTCGAGGGCGATATTCAGTCGCTTGCGTTGTCCTCCGGAGATTGTCTTCTCGAGCACATTTCCTACGCGCAGATCTTTTCGCTGGTCGAGCCCAAGGTTTTGCAGGACATTCATTACCCTGCTGTGCAGTTCCTCTTCGTTCATATTCGCAAAGCACAGCTTTGCGTTGTAGTATAAGTTCTGATATACCGTGAGTTCCTCGATAAGGAGATCGTCCTGTGAAACGTATCCGATTACACCCTGGACTTTGTCCTTTTCGTTATGGATGTCGAAGCCGTTGATCAGAATATTTCCGGTAGTGGGTTTGACGAGACCCGCCAGCACATTGAGCAGCGTAGTCTTCCCCGCTCCACTTGCGCCCATAATTCCAATGAGCTTTCCCGGGCCTTCCGATATCACCACATTGCGAAGTCCGATCGCGCCGTTTGGAAACTTCAGTTCCTCGATGTTGGCGTTGAAGGACAGCTTTGTCGTTTTAAGTTCTTCATTAAAGTTGGCAACGAGGTCGCTATAGTAAAGCGCGTCACCCTGCTGCGTTTTGATCGTGCTGCCGTGCGAGAACAGGTACGCGCGGTTCGGCTGCATGATGAATCCGTTCAGCACGTTCGACTCATCGCCGAGGTATTTGGTGTAATACATTTCAACGCTTCGCACACGCATGAAGAGGAGCGAGCCGTCGATGTGACCATGAACATGCTTTGAGGAATAACCCGGTTGTCCCTCCGTACGCGAATCCAGAACGAGGATATCCGGGTAGTTGAGTGACTGTGCGTTGTCGGTGATGACAAACCGTTCAATCAGTTCGTATTCGTCTTTAACAATGTTGAACACCGTGGAAACCGTATTGATGATTTCCATGCGTTGAGGAGTGAAGTTCTTGTCGGTGCTGACAAGTTCGAGAAGTTTGATAAGAACAACGACCTTTTGCTTTTGTGTAAGCGTTTTGTTGATCTTTTTGCAGATGCCCAGTGTCTTGACAGAATCTTTGACGGAGGTGAGTCGCTTCTTGCCATCGTCCTCTTCGTCGTTCTTTCCATAGCCGGAGAACTGGTCATAGAGATCCAGATACTCTTTTATCGAGTCGCGGTCGAGTTCTGTCTGAAAGAAATTGATTACGTAACGGCGTTCACCTTCACTTACTCCGCCATCCTGCTTTGTAATGATGGCAAAAAGTTGGGTTAGGGCTTTGAGTATTTCCTCACTCATAGGTCAAAAAATCGCATTTATAAAGATAAAAAAAATATCGGTTACCGGTCATGCATGAAAATGTTTTCAACATGGCAGGTAACCGATCACGGTGCCTAAAAAAAGAGATCAGTACGTTCTGAACTCGAAGGGAATTTCGACAAGTTCAGAGAACTCCTGACCTGCTTCTTCCATGTCTTCATCATCCTCATGGAAATACCAAACGATCTTCATTCCCTTGATGTCTTCAAGCGCTGAAAGCACATCGAGAATGAGTTTCGAAGAAGCGGTATTAAAATATTCCAGTTTGAATACAAATTCAGTTGACGGATTGGCATCGCTTCCGTACTTATTGATCCACTCGAGTACCGGACGATAGAATTCAGCGGAGTCTTCCGGTAGAGAACGGCCTGAAATTTCAAATATACCGTTCTTTTTATCGAGGATTATCTTCGGTGTATCTTCAGTTCCTTCCAGGTTTAAAATTTCCATGGTCATTATGTATTTGAGTTCTAAATCAATATTATTCTAGGTCGCGGGGAACGTTCACTTTAAGGCAGAAGAACGAGTACTCCGCATTGAGTTCGGGGAATGAATATTCGATCTTTTCACCCGACTTGCGTGCCATATCAACGAAACCGAGTCCGGCGCCGCCCTTCTCGGATATCGTGGTATTCTTGATGATCTCCTTGTACAGCTCTTTCAATCCTTCCTTGTCCAGGCCGTTGATGCGTTCAAGGGTCTTTTTCAGTTTATCGACATTCTCCTTGCGGATAGGATTTCCTGACATGATACTGTACCGGTTGGTCTCCTTTCCGATCAGGAAGATCGCAGCATGACTCCGGATTTGTCCGTCGACGAGTTCATCGCTGTGCTTGACGATGTTTTGCAGCGCCTCGACCATAACATTGAACACCTTGCGCTTGATGCTGGACTCTTCCCCCGACGAGTCGAGGTTACGCTCTGCCATTGCAAGAATCGATTTGGTGCTCTCCTGGGTGAAGTCACCCTGGTACACCAGAATCAGGTTCTGCGACATCATCGTACGGTGCAGGTCATAAATAAAATTCATGTCAGAAAAATTTAATGATACGAATGTGGTTCACTAAGATATAATTTTATTCAGATTCAACGATAGTTACAAAGTTGCTATCTGCAATATTGTTAAAATTTAATTCCGATCAGCAAAACGTCATCCGTTTGTTTTTGCTCTCCCCTCCAGTTTTCCCATTCGTGATCGAAGGCAACCATTGCCTCCTGCATCGAACCCTTATGGATGCGTTCGACAATCTCCCTGACGCGCTTCGGTCCGAACTTCCGGCCCTCGGGTCCGCCGAACTGATCGGGGAAACCGTCCGAGCTAAAGTAAATGGAATCACCCTGCTCAAGCTGAATACGCGTATTGGTAAAGTTTGTTTGGTTTTTGAAAATCCCGCCCCCGATTGGAAACTTGTTTCCTTTCACTTCTTCCATCGTGCTGTTCCGCATAATGTAAAGTGGCCGGTGTGCGCCCGCGTACTCAACGACGCGGGTATTCATATTGATCTTGCAAAGCGCGATATCCATACCGTCTTTGGTCGTCGAGTCTTCGTCCTGCCTTAGCGTGGTGGTTACACCCTCATCAAGCAGATCGAGTATCTTGCCCGGCTCCGTGACCTTCCGGCTCCGAACGATATCATTCAGCAGGAAGTAGCCAATGAGAGACAGGAGAGCTCCCGGAACACCGTGACCGGTACAATCCACGGCCGCAATAAAGATCTCATCCTTAACCTGCACGAACCAGGGGAAGTCGCCCGAAACCACGTCACGCGGTTTGTACAAGATGAACGAATCGGGCAGTGCACGGCTGATCACGCGGTTGTTCGGCAGAATCGCGGTCTGAATACGCTTTGCGTAGTTTATACTTTCGGTGATCTTCTTGTTCTTGTTCTGGATCTCCAGCTCAATCATTTTTCGTTCCGTAATGTCATGCGACACGACGAGAACAGACTCAAGCTTGTTGGTTTCGTCGTATTCAGGAATGGCATTCACCTGCATCACGCGCTTACCCATTTCCGAAGGGAAATCCATCTCGGTGGAAACCGTGTTGTTCGACTGGTTCACCTGCTCCACGATGCTTAGCCAGCCATCGAGGATAGAGTAATCGAGCTCTGCTTCCTTGACTTTCTTGTTGAGGAATAGCGCCGGTTTCTTTCCGGTGTACTCTTCAATGACGGGATTGATATAGGAAATCGTTTCGCTCTCGAGTCGTGTGATCAGATCGGGAGAGTTTTCCGAAAGTGCCTGCATCTTGCTTCGCATCCGCTGCTCCTGCTCCGCCCGACGGCGTTCCGTAATATCACGCGAGTTAAGGATGTAACCGTGGATGGCCGGGTTGGACATACAGTTCGTCCCGGTTGACTCAATCCAGATGAAGCTTCCATCTTTAGCGCGGTACTCATACTGAACGGTGACCTTTTCATCCGGGTGTTCGTTCATCAGGCGGAAGATGTCGTGGAAAATATGCCTGTGCTCAGGATGGACTTTGTCGATGTCGCTCTTGCCGATCATTTCCTTCTGTCCGTATCCGAGAATCGTTTCAACCGACGGGGAAATGTAACGGATCGTCTCGTCTTCCTCATAGATCGTGATCACCTCGGAAGCGTTTTCGAGGAGAAGCTGCATACGTTTCTGTGTGCGGTTAACCTCTTCTACCTGTTCTTCCAGCATCTGGTTGGAACGTTTCAGCTCTTCCTGCGTCGCCTGCATTTCTTCAGCGTTCTGTCGGAGAACTTCCTGCTTTTCCTTAAGCTCGGTACTCATTTCCTGAGATTCGGTCAGCAGTCGGCGTGTACGTTCGTTAACCTTGATGTTGAAGATCGTCCGTGCCAGGATCAATGAAAGCTCCTTGACGAAATTCACCTGTGACTCATCGAACTTCTTGAATGCAGCGAACTCGAGGACGCCGTAAACTTCCTCATTCGTGATAAGCGGAACGATCAGTATACACGACGGCTTTTGATCGCCCAGTAATCCGGAGGTGAGCGTAACGTATTCCCCGGGGATCTCGGTTCGGAGAATGGTATCTTTTTCAATGGCAGCCTGTCCGACGAGACCTTCTGCAAACTTGAATTTTGCTTTCAGGTACTTTTTGCGATTGTACGCAAAGCTTGCGCGCATCTCGATCAAATGCGGCGTCACCTCGTCGTTCACGACGTAAAAAGCTCCCTGAACCGCGCCGATCTTACCGAGGATGAATCGGATAACGTCGTCACCGAGCTCGTCGATGGCGTCGTGCATCCTCAGGATTTCACTTATTTCGGCAACGCCGCGTACGATCCAGTTGCGTTCGGTATCCCTGCGCTCATTCTCGATGAGGTTGTTGCGCATGTTGATCAACGACATGCCGAGGATGTCGTCCTGACTCGCGGGAGCGAACTGGGTGTCATATTTTCCTTCTCCGATCTGCTTCGCGAAATCGGCGTTGCGTCGGAGCGTCTGAACCAGCTCGTCCACTTTTGTACCCATCTGGCCGAATTCATCGTTGCTGCGGTTCTCCTCGGTTTCGGGCAGGATACCCTGAGCAACGAGGCCGATGGTGTGTTTCATGCTGAACAAGGGACGTGTAAGTGAACGGGCAAGTACCATCGTCAGAAGAAAAGCGAGGGCGACAACACAGACGCCTGCGTAGATAAAGGTCGAGAAAATCTCACCGGTACCGGCTTCGGCCTCTTCAAGGTCCATCTTTGCGATAAGTGCGATGTTCGCGGCATTGATCAGCCTTGCCGTCTGAAGCACATCTTTTCCGGCATAGTCTTTCCCCTTGGCGGTGACTGATTTTCCTTCGAATACCGGCTCGAACGAAACAGCAAACGGGTCATTGGATTCGAGCATTTTGATCGCGGCGGTCGTGTCTTCGCGCACCGGGCTTACGAGGGCAATCTTTCCCTGATAAGCACCCTTACGGGCCAGAACGATTTCCCCTGTTTTTCCGAGACCTTTATAGTTGGTAAGGAGCTCATAGGGTTTGCTCAGATCAAGCTTAACGATAATGATCAGGTCGCTGCCAGTCGCGTCTTTGGTTGAGCCGGCTACATACATGGAGTACTTGCGCGTCTCCTTGTTTCGTTCAATAAGTGAAAAGTAAACGCCCGTCATTGCTTTACCGAACATACCGTCTCTTTCCACGAAGTTTGACTGATGGGCGGGGTCTGTGGAAGCAACAACACTTCCTGTTGGATTTGTAATAATGATCTCGCTTACCTGGAGGACATTTCTCAGATCGATGAGATAGCTGTTAAGATCGGCAGGCGGTGCCGCGGCAGTTGCCAGCATGTCTTCGCCGCCGCTCTCTGTTTCATCTTCCGCGCTAAC
>CBKWFZ010000076.1:0-9480 GCA_966673785.1 uncultured bacterium | reverse complement strand
TCCGTCAGCTTCGGCCGGATCGAGCATGTACTTCGCCGGAAGATAGCCCTCAGCCTCGACGACAATCGCGTACTTTTCATTGTCAAACATGGGGAACGAGTACGTGGAGTTATTCAACGTTCCGATCCTGCTTCCGTAGGGAAGACTTTGATAACGAATGCGTGCCTGAACGGGTTCTTTTGTTTCGGCATTGAGAATCCTCCCTTCCGCAACGACCAGCGTGTCGGCTGATTGTGTGAATCCAGGAAGAGCGATCAGGCAAAAAATGAATACTCTGATAATTCCAGTAGCCATGGCGTTAGGTATTAAAGTTTCAAAATCTTGAACTCCACCCTCCTGTTCTTTTCCCGTCCCTGTTCGGTTTCATTGGACTCGAGAGGTCGGCCCGAGCCCTGAAATTCCGTCCGAATCCGGTTAGCGGAAATGCCCTGCTGAGAAAGATATTTCAATACAGCCTTCACACGCTGTTCAGACAAAGCGAGATTACCGGCTTCGGAACCCGTATTATCACTGTGTCCGGAAAGTTCGACGATCGCACGTGGCTGCTCCTTAAGAAGCGAGACCACTTTGTTAAGTTCTGTCTTTGAGTCGTCATTAAGCGTCGCTTTGTTAAAATCAAAGTAGACCGCATTTGTGTAGGATGTCTTGAGTGGCGATGTCAACACGAAATTCTGACCTTTGATAACACGGTTAGGCTGTACGTTCTTCAGATCAATTTCCCTGGACTCGCTTTTTCCGCTCTCATTTTCCGCGTAGACCCGGTACTTGCCACCCGCGGTCAGCTGAATTTCGTAAAAACCGGTTTCCGGATTTGTCGTTACTATGCCGGATTCCTTACCTCCGGCCGACCGCTGATACACAATACGCGCGGGAAGCGGTCCGAATGTCCGTTTGTCCGACACCTTTCCGGAAACTGTAACCCATGGTTCCGCGGTCTTCAGCAGTGGAAGCTTCACGCGGAAGATGTCGGTATTCGTTTCGCTTACGCCCCTGGAGTAATAGGCATATTCGCCGGTGATCGGAATGTTGAAGAAAAGATCTTCCAAAGGCGAGTTAATCGTCGGGCCGAGATTTTCCGGATCGGACCAGTTTGTCCAGGTGTCATCGAGCCGGCGCGTTACATAAATATCACTACCCCCATACCCGCTGAATCCTTTGGACGAAAAGTATAACGTCTTGTTATCGGTATCCAGAAAAGGAGCCGATTCCACAGCGGCGGTATTAACAATAGTACCCAGGTTCAGGGGTTCAGTCCAGACGCTGTCCTCCTCCATGAACGAGACATACAGGTCGCGGTCGCCATAGCTGTCGTCGCGCTGTACCGACATCATTAGCACGACGCGATTGTTGGTGAGGAAATAATCTGACTTTTCCGCGCGATTGTAATCATTGGTAATTTTTAGAGGTACCGGCTTGCTCCATTCGCCCGAAATATTCGAACTGATTGAAACCCCTGTACTTTTTCCGTCAGTCGATTTGTTATCAAGTAACATGATCGCCGACTTGCCGTCAGGAGTGATCGACTGAATCGTGCTCAGTGTATTTAAACCCTCGGAGTTGAATTCCCTGAGATTCCTCGCCAGCTCCCACTTGCCGTCCTGATCGAGTTGCGAAAACCAAATGTCTTCTCCGTCCTTGACACCGCCGGTGTTTTCCGGGTGATTCGTACGGCTGAAGTACAGGGTCTTTCCGTCGGGCGAAAGGACGGGGTTAAGCTCATTATAATCGCTGTTTACATTCTTGTCCAGGGTTTCAATCAATATGCCGGACGCGAGCAATTGCATGGTAGGAATATCGGCGATGATCGGATATTGTGAATCGGAAATCGCAACTGCATCAATGCCGAAATAATCCGTGAGGTGTGATCCATCAAATTCAATCTTGATCGCAGCAACCTTGAACGGCGTCGGATCCATAAAAACATTAAGCATCCTCCCCTTCAGCGGCACCGCTACCGGGTCCAGGGCGTTCAGCGGATATTCCTTTCCGCTCTCGTCGTATGCGAATATTCTCGTGATCGCGCTGGGGTTATGCGACTCAGCGATTGCGATCTGCCGAATGCTCATGGGTGTCGCGTAGCGGAGCTTGATGAATTCTTTGCCTTTCGGCATGTCGGGGGACCAGGCATTCGGGCTTTGACCTCCGGCAGGAAGAACATTCGGTTTCCCCAGGACCTGTTTGGCGGAATACTGGATCGGCGTCAGCTCAGAGGAGAATTCAACGACCTCGGAGGCCCATTGAACGACCTGTCCGCGCGCTAATCCGCCCGTGAACACGACGAAACAGACCATGAAAAAATGTCGCATCATTATTCTGCGTTTTTAGAATTTTCGACCGATAAACTTAAATAAAAAATTACAAGGAAGGGGATGGGTGTATAAAAAGATGGGATTTTGAACGGTATCGGGCAGGTCGTTACGATTCGTCCCGGAATCATACGTAGACGTTACTCGAGCGGATGCCGGTCAAATAACAAAAACCCGACGTGAACGAGTACGCCGAAGTTGTTTTTGTCGTCATCGTAATAGTTCAGCGCGACACTCACCGGTCCGATCGGAGAATGGTAAACCAGCGTCGATGTGGCTGCGACAAAGAACTTCCTGAAGTCGTTTACGACCACCGTTTCCTGCTGTGCATTTTCTTCAAAAAAATCGAATGGTTTAAATACATAACCTTCGAGTCGAAGGTCGAGTTTCTTTTTCAGCGTGATAACGTTTCGCATTCCCCCGGCGGCAAAGTTAAACGATCGGAAATTCGGCATGAACAGCGTCTTTGAATCCTGCAGCGGATAGAACGTTGGCGCATTGATCAACGTAGCCATGTGATTCCGGAATACCGGCTGATTCGAGGCAACAGCTTCAATGTAGTAGCCCGGCCTGAAACGGCCGCGTCCGAAATATTGCTCGGCTGTTAACCGCACACGGAACCAGTCGTAAGATGAACGGTCTGCCTCACGGCTCACCGAGGTGTTTCCTGGCGTGTGCCTCACCACGGTACTGTAGTAGTGCGCCTTCAAAGAGAAAGCACGTCCTGCTGAAGCATACTGTTTGCGATCTAACGAACCTGACTCAATTCCAATTCCGGCCCGATAGCCACCCAACCGCAAGTCATCGAGCGTATCGGTCGATATAAACACGCCTCCATTGACGAAGCGATCGTTGTTTGTAAACGCTTCAAATTCACCTGTCAGTTTCATGGAATGCTTGAGGGGAACTCCGACCACGACACCCGCCTTTCTACTCTTTCGCGTCAGTACGGTTGGCTCCACGCCCGGAGTGACATCCTTCAGTAAATCCTCACTTTCCAGATAGTCCCAGTTATTAAATCCGATGAACGGCTGAAGAAAGAACGGCGTGGCCAGGTCCATGCGCACGCTCGCGATGCCTGAACGGTAGAAGTTGCCCGACTGAATGCCGAGCTGCGCATGGCCAAGTGTCCGGTTGAACCAATAGTAGTTCATCCCAAGAAATATGTTGCTTATATCACGGCTTGCAATCACCCCGCCAAAATCGACCAGGAAATTCTGCTGTGGCCGTCGCGTCAGGTGAAGACGAAATCCCTCTTCGACGCTGTCATAGAAAATCTTGGGGTAAACATTCATAAAATACTCTTCCGACACGAGCCGGAAGTAACCTTTCTTAATTTGTGAATAATGAACTGGGCCGGTGTAGTTTCGGGGTGTTTTAAAAACTTGCCGGATATATCCGCGTTGTCTCGAATTGAATCCGCTGAAGCTAAGCTTCCCAAACATAAACGGTTTGTTGCGGTCGTTGAACTCGTTTCTTCTGAGGCAAATGGAATCACAGGATACTCTGCGCGTGACTTTTGATTTGATTTCGTCCATCTGTCTCATGGTCTGCGCGTATCCGCTGTCGATAAGGCTTTTGGCACGCGCGAAGTCGAACGAGGTATAACCGCGCAAATTCGGTTGGATGAATACGCCACTGTCCGGTATAAGACCCGGATCAGACTTGTCGAGAAGCATGAAGAGCAGCGACTTCGAAATTAGTTTTTCGTCCCGGTCATAGGGATACTCATCAAAGATTTTTGTCGAGACATTGACGCCGATTACCACCTCCGGTGAGAAGTCCTTTTGCACGACATCGACCGGGAAGTTGTTATAAACACCGCCATCAAAAAGGTACTTTCCGTCAACGCGAATGGGGCTGTAAAAAAACGGGACGCTCTGCGTGGCTCGCAGTGCTTCACTGAGGGAGCCTTTGGAAAGCACGACCTCATTTTGCGTGAAGATATCGGCGGTAACAACCCGGAGCGGAACGAAGAGGCTGTCAAAATTGTCTTTGGAGATCGCGGACGCTTGCGCCATCTTTTCAGAAAGCGCGAAATTCAGGCTGACGTCGTTGGCGATGCTGGAGTTGAAGTAGAGATTGAATGTTGAATCGAGCGCCATCGACACGGTGAGGAAACCCGGGTTAGGATTGCGCTTATGGTAGAAGTAGTTATAACCGGCTTCGCTCGTTCCGCTCACCCATCCCAGAAACTGCTCGGACAGTACCATCCGCTCAATTTCCTCGGGACTCATTCCGGCGGCATAACATCCGCCGATAATACCGCCCATTGATGTGCCTGCGATGTAATCAACCGGAATTTCATTTTCTTCGAGCGCCTTGAGCACACCGACATGGGCAAGACCCTTTGCAGCGCCCCCGCTCAACACGAGACCGACCTTCTGGCCCAGCGCAGCGTATGCAAAAACGGAAAGAAGTAATATGGTAATCAGGCGCTTCATGCAAATCTGTCAAAAAATCAACAAGGGCGGTCGAATTCCCGCCCGAGGTTCAACGAAGCGCTGACCGAAAGATTATAATCTGGCCATCGGATCCTGCCCGGGAAAAGATATCGCGTCGAGTTTTCCGATGATGTCTTTCTTTACCACTTCAAAAACTGCTGCGTTCTCTTTGCGAATGGGTTCCGACGGCGGAAGATCCACTTTGAGGGCGTCGACCTGCACACCGTTTTTCCAGAATCGGTAGCACAAATGCGGACCGGTGGCAAGACCGGTGCTTCCTACGTAACCGATCGTCTGGCCCTGGCGGACACGGGTGCCCGCGCGGACGCCGGAAGCGATCCGCGACATATGCAGATACTGCGTCGTGTAAGTCGCGTTATGCCGGATCTTTACATAGTTGCCATTGTTGGATTTGTATTGCGCTTCCTCGACAGTTCCATCGCCAACGGCACGGATAGGCGTTCCTGTTGGCGCCGCAAAGTCGGTACCAAGGTGTGCGCGCCATACCTTACGAACGGGATGAAATCGGTTCTTCGAATAGCGTGAACTGATACGCGTGAATTCAATCGGATAGCGCAACAAGGCTTTGCGCAAACTTTTTCCGTCAACGTCAAAGAAGCTGACGCCGTCACCCTGATCAAACGGGATGGCATAATATGGCTGACCGAAATGTTCGAAATAGATGGCGGAGATCTTATTTATTCCGACATAGTTTCCTTCCACCTGGTTTTCCTCGTAGATGAGCTTGAACTTGTCGCCCTTCTGGAGCCGCTGAAAATCAACCTGCCATCCAAAGATATCGACAAACTTGTTCGTGAGCTCGTGGGAAATACCAAGTTCTTCGATAGTCTCAGACAAGTTTGAGCGTATTTCTCCGGTAACCGCTTTTTCCACGGTAACTACCTCCCGCTGATATACGCTGACGGAGAGGGAATCCTGGAGATTGAACACCACGTAGTCGATCGCGTTGGGTTCATAAACGAGAGCCCGCGCCGTCTTCAGCGAATCCTGGTCGCAGATTAATGTATACTTTTTATTAGCGGCAATCTTTCTTACGTCGAAGACATCTTTGGAAATGCGCGAAAGCTCATGAATCAATTTGTGCGAAACGTTATAGGGACCGAGGATGTCGGTCAGGCGTTGATTTCTCTTGATCTTGTCCTCAATCACGAGCTGATTGTCAACGACCATACCGTAAAGCGTATTTGGTTCCTTGATTGGCTCTTCAACGCTGACCGTATCGGAAACTATGAGTTCTTCATGCTCGATCGAAGCAATTTGCGGGAGATAGAACTTGTTGAACAGAACCACACCTGATGCAATTACGGTGAGTACGATTAGAGCTACAACGCTTTTTCTCATGAGTGTCTATGCTTGGACAGTTTAAAAAATAGGTTTCAAATATACATGCTTTGGCAAAAAATGCCGTCCCAAAGGTAAGCATCAAAGCATGTTTTCAAATATACTGCAAAGGCCAGAAAATCAAAATACTGCAGCCCGCTATATAAGCGAAGGTTGAAGTAAGAATTTTGCCTATTTGGACTGTTTGGTTGTTTCTGTTCACGCATGCCGCAAAACCATGCGTACCGCTTCCGCGCGACTAGTAAAGCTCCTGAAACTTCTTCTTCCCGCGATCAAGGAAATCCGCAAACTTCACAGGGTCGCGGTCATAACCATAGGGCGTCACGAGAACACGTTCGTCTTTCCCGACGAGCACGTAAAAAGGCTGCGCGTTATTGTTCAGTTTCGTTATCTGAAGATCAGCATTCTGTTTCCCAATGGTCTTCTTGACTTTGCCGTCTGACGCTGTATACCACTCATTTTCAGGTAGTTGAGTCTTATCGTCAACATACAGCGCCACCATAACATAGTCCTCCCGAAGACGCTTTAGTACTTCGGGATCCGACCAGACGACCGCTTCCATTTCGCGGCAATTTGTGCAGCCATGACCGGTAAAATCAATGAACAAAGGCTTATCCATCTGCCGGGCGCAGGCAATTGCCTGGTCGTAGTCGAAATAACCTTTCAGGCCGTGCGGCAGGTGCAAAAAATCATCGTATTTCGGTTCATCGCACAAGGTCTCCGCTGACGCTTCGCGGGATGCCCCGTAAAGGTCGAAATCATGGGTGTACATCGGAGGAAGATACCCGGCCAGCGCCTTGAGAGGAGCACCCCACATTCCGGGGACCAGATACACAGCAAACGTAAAGGCTACCATTGAGATAACAAGTCGGGGAACCGTAACCCTGGGGTCTTCAATATCCTTACCGGTATCGCCGGGAAGTCTGAAGAACTTCATCAGGTAAGCGCCGATGAGTACGGAAACGACTATCCAGATAGCGATATTGATTTCACGGTCGAGAATTCCCCAGTGGAATGCCTGATCAGCGATGCTCAAAAACTTGAAAGCCAGGGCGATCTCAATAAAACCAAGCACCACCTTAACGGAGTTCAGCCATCCGCCGGATTTAGGCATTGAACTCAGCCATCTGGGAAAGATCGCGAATACGGTGAATGGAATGGCAAATGCCAGCGCGAATCCGAACATGCCCACAATGGGCTTCAGAAACTCTCCTCCCGCCGAACTTACGAGAATGCTTCCCACGATCGGACCGGTGCAGGAGAATGATACAAGGACGAGGGTAAACGCCATGAAGAATACCCCGATAAGACCTCCACGGTCGGCCTGGCGGTCAACTTTCGTGACAAATGTACCAGGTAAGGTTATGTCGAATAAACCAAGAAATGAAAGACCGAAAACAATGAAGACCAGGAAGAAGATCATGTTCGGTAGCCATTCCGTTGAAAGATGGTTGGCAGTTTCCGGACCCATCAACGGTGCAAGTGCGGCCCCGATAAGCGTGTAGATCGCGATAATGGAAAGGCCATACAACACGGCGTGCGAACGTGTCCGGCCGGGAGCAGTGAAGTAGCTCACCGTCATTGGGATCATGGGAAAAACACACGGGGTTAGCAGAGCGGCTAACCCGGCGACAAATGCAAGAAGGAAGAAGCCCCAGAAGCTCTGTTGATTTCCCTCATCCCGGACAAGCTCCGGATCAAGTATCGGTCCGGAATTCTTAGCGGTTGCCGAAACCGGCATAACAGTTGAATCGGAGCCTTTCGCCGTGGTGGTGGTCACCGTATCAGGCGTAGCGATCTCGACCGCCGCTTTGTCTTTTCTTTCTTCATCAGCACGGTTTTCTTTGACGACGGGAGGTTTGACAGCAGCGCCTGTTACCTTGATCTCTTCAAATGAAAGGTCTCCCAGGATCTGCACACATTGGCCGTCGATATTGGAACACGCCTGCCCTTCAAACTCGGCGTTAATCTGAAGGGGTCCGGGTTTAAGTACTTTTATCCGCTGCCGGAGCTGACCTTTCTCCTCGAAAAACCGGACGTCACAATCGAAATTCTTGTCATGCTTACCCTGGTCGCGGACCGCTGTGAGTTCCCCCACGAGTTCAAAGGCATCTGCCGGCTCCACCGCTATCGTTAAAGGGATCGGGCCGCAGTCGGGGTCAAATCCCGTAGTGTACATATACCAGTTCTTAATGATAGTGGCATTGAACACCAGGTCGACCTCGTCGCCGGCTTTGATGTCTTTTTGACTTACGTCGGTAGTAAAGGAAACCGGTTTAAGAATCTGCGCGGGCAGCTGTAGTGAAAGCAGGAGAATGAAAGTGACAGAAAGAATTTTCCGCATTGCTGATAATTGGGTTCTAAAGTAAGCAATCGTTCTGATCTATAAATCCTAACGGAATGTTAAAACAACGTTTGCCGGGTGGCAAGAAGTTCTTAATCAGTAAAAATGCCGTCAGGTAGTCGGCTAAATGGCTGAAATCCAGCCTACAAATCGATCAGGATCTGATGATTGAGCAGATCTTCGAACTGTTCCCGCTCGCGGATAAGATGCGCTTTTCCATTTAGCACGAGTACTTCAGCTGGCTTAAGCCGGGAGTTGTAATTGGATGACATCGAGAAGCAATAGGCACCTGCATTTCGCATGGCAAGAATATCACCCTCGCGAACCTCCGAAAGAAGCCGGTCTGCTCCAAACGTATCTGTTTCACATATGTATCCTACTACGGTATACTTCTTTTCAGGTCCGCCCGGATTCGAAACATTCACAATGTCGTGGTAAGCATCGTACATCATTGGCCGGATAAGGTGATTCAATCCGGAGTTAACGCCAACGAAGGTTATTGCCGCGGTTTGTTTGACCACATTGGTTTCAACGAGAAAAGTCCCCGATTCGCTGACGACAAACTTTCCCGGTTCAATCCATAGTTCAAGATCGCGCCCGCGGGATTTGCAGTATCTGTTAAACGCATCAGCGAGCTTGCCGCCGAGTTGCTCCACATCCGTTACCTTGTCTCCTTCCTTGTAAGCAACCTTAAATCCGCTGCCGAAGTCGAGAAACCTCAATGACTCGAAGTGTTCGCCGGCGCTGAAGAGTACATCCGCCATCCGGAGGAATACGTTTGCGTCGGTAATGTCTGAGCCGGTATGAATATGAAGTCCGTAGACCGGAATCGAATATGTTTTGACAACCGCGAGGATACTATCGAGTTGCTCAATTGAAATCCCAAACTTCGAATTGATGTGTCCGGTTGAGATTTTCAGATTTCCGCCGGCCATGATATGCGGGTTTATCCGGATGCCGCATCCATAGGAGTCGCCGTATTTCTCGCCAAACTTTCTGAGTGTTGAAAGGTTATCAATATTTA
>CBKWFZ010000075.1:0-9493 GCA_966673785.1 uncultured bacterium | reverse complement strand
GGCGGGAACAACCAACGAGATCAGGGTTATTACGTTCGCCTTGAGATATTGTCCGGAATCCGGCGCTAGAAGCAGTTTGATGATAAAATCGACAATAAAGACTCCCCAAATGACGTAACCTGTCTTCTCAAGCAGCGGATCGAGGTTGCCAACGAGCTCAATAATGAGCAGTATGAGCCAGACGAAGCCGAGTATGATGAGCGGCGTCTCAAGGAAATTCTCCAAACGCCGTAGCAATTGCTTTCGCTGAATCCAGGCTGACTGTCCCACATCGATACATTTCAAAAACTGATGCCTGTTTCTATCCAAAATCAGCGGGGAACATAAGCCTTCGATGCTGCAACGAGTGCTGCAGTGTACGTTTCAGCCGTATGACAGAGCACCGATTCGCTTCCAATCAACCCGATGGCTAGCTGCCTTTGATTATTTGCGATGGAACCGTTTTTTATCGCGAACCGATATGAGTGATTCAACGGGAAGAGAACGACGTAAACATGTACCCAAGCCACCATCGGGATGGGAGAACCTCAAGTGGTATGGGCCGGGCCTCGTATGGATGGTTTCCGCCGTCGGGTCTGGTTCAGTTTTATTCACGCCTCGGGTAGGCGCACGTTATGGATATGAGTTCGTTTGGATGGCGATGATTTTCTTCTTTCTTATGTTCGTGATGATCAGAGAGGTTGGTCGTTATACGGTGGTGACCGGCAAGACCATCTTTGAAGGATACCGCGATATTTCGGGAAACTCCAACTGGTCATTGTATTTCATCCTTATTCCGGCGCTGGCAGCAGCCGTGTCAACGATTGCGGGAATCGCTGCATTGACCTCAAGCGCATTGATGATCGCCATGCCGTGGAATTATGAGGCATATGCGACAACTCTGATTATACTCAGTCTGATAATTGTCGTGTCCGGCAATTACAAGATATTCGAACGGACCCTTTCAATCTTTGCAGGGGTGTTGGTAGTTATCGTCCTTGCCGCCGCTGTTAAAGTTTTTTCGAACGGATCCGATTTTGCACAGGGTATGGTCCCGGCCATTCCGTCCGATACTGATTTCAGTTTTGTATTGCCATGGATCGGTTTCATTCTCGCAGGTGCTTCAGGGATCATGTGGTTCTCGTACTGGGTGTCGGCCCGCGAGTACGGTGGTCGTCTTACGAAACCATCGGAAGTCGTTACGCTGCAAAACGCCGAGACGCATGCCGATGAAAAACAGAATCAGACGTACGGAGCGTTGAGAAAGTGGTTGAAGACAATGTCAGTCACCGCAGCCATTGGTGTCGTCGGCGGCGGCTTTGTCTTGCTTGGGTTTCTTGTGCTTGGTACGGAACTGCTGAAACCGCAGGGACTCGTACCGGAAGGGATTGATGTGGCCAAAGATCTGACTAAGTTACTGTCCGAAGTATGGGGCGAGAAGGGAAAATGGTTTCTCATCATCGGAATGACGATCGCCCTGCTGGGCACCATTCTGTCTAATCAGGATGGGTTTGGAAGGATGTTCGCCGATGGAACAAAAATCCTGCTTATGCCGGCATTAAAAAAGAAGACCTATATCGAAGAGGATAGCGATGACTCAACCCGGGCGCATATCCGGGAAGACGCTGAGATTGGCAATAAGAAACGCTGGCTAACGCGGCTTTTGATCAGGGAGAGGCTTCTTCGACACGTGTATGCCGGCGTGGTTTGCGCGGCCCTTCCGATGATTACATTCTACCTGGTCAAAGATCCTGTTGACATTCTTTCAGTCGCCGGCTCGGTGGCGGCAGTGCACACGCCGGTCGTTGTCTTTCTTACCCTGTATTTGAACAGAACGCGGCTTCCCAAACGGGTGCGGCCCGGGCTGTTTTTTACCCTGGCGATGTGGGTTGCCGGGCTGGCTTACGGGGCCTTCGCCGTCTATTACGTTTTCACCCTCGGCGGGACGTAATGATGTATCACCTTCGTGAAGGAAACGCCCCTCTTTCCGCTGTCATTCGAAGAGCTGGATCACTGGATCAATGCGTTTCGGGGCCACGGCAACAACCTCACGTCTGTTAAAACGTGTGGCAATTGTTTTTTACTGCTTCCCGCGATGAATGAGATGTACATTGACAGTCCCCTGTTGACCCTGTTTGTTCTGGCCATTCCGGTTGCCTGTGTCGCGTGGACCGTGACCCATGAGGAGGTATTTCGCGAACCGAGAACATACTTTGTCCGGAAGAGTCAGAACGGTCGGAGCCTCCTGACGCGGAAATTTTTTTATCTGTTTACCTGCGAGTATTGCTTCAGCCATTACGTTACGATCCTTTTCCTCGTACTCACCAATTTCCGGTTATTGTTTGACGATTGGCGCGGTTACGTGATCTCGGGATTTGCTCTGGTGTGGATTGCTAACGTTTACATGAGCCTTTACGCCCTCATCAAAGTCGATATCAAGAAAGACCGCATTATCATGAAGCGTGAGGAGAAGCTGGTGAAGCAGGACCGGGAGACTGCCGCACCCAGGCATTAAATTTTATTATTGTTCGCCTAAAACCCATTTTCGTATTAAAGGTTCGGCATCCTTGCCGGACCTTTTGTATTTTTTTAATTGACTATCCCTCGCGTTTTCCGCGGTCGTAATTCCCTTATATTTGCGCTTTCTTTTATGAACAATCAGCGGCATTACACTGCGGCCATCTCCGCATTTGTTATCTGGGGATTCTTTTCCATTCCACTTCGGGCACTTCGCGAATACTCAGCAGGGGAGATCCTCTATTTTCGGATCGTCTTCTCGCTACTCGTTTTGTTGGCCGTGATTGCCATCTTCCGAAAATCTTCGCTGAAACTAAATCTGGATTCGTTTCGCGCACTTACTCCAAAAAAGAGAGTAAGTGTATTGGTGCTTACTTTAGCCGGCGGTGCGTTGCTGACAGTGAACTGGCTCACCTTCATTTATATTGTGAATAACATCAATATCAAGACGGCTTCATTTTCTTATCTGATTTGTCCGGTGATTACTGCCGTTCTTGGTTTTGTACTGATCAAGGAACGCTTGTCGCGGATGCAATGGATCGCTGTGTTGCTATGCACCATAAGCTGTATTCTCATTGGCCTGAACTCTGCGCTCGAACTCGGATATAGCTTTCTCACCGCACTAACGTATGCGCTGTACCTTATCTCGCAGCGGAAGAACCAGGGCTTCGATCGGATGATCGTGCTTTGCATACAGGTGGGGTTTTCGCTGATCCTTCTGAGCATCATATTTCCCCTGCTTGTTGACAACGTACCGGTATCGGGCAGGTTCTATGGATTTATTCTTCTCATTGCCGTGATGTTCACTGTTGTGCCGCTCTTTTTGAACCTTTACGCGCTTAACCGGATCAATTCCGCAACCATCGGAATTCTCATGTACATCAACCCGATATTCAATTTCACCGTCGCGTTCGTGATCTTCAAGGAGAACATCACGGCGCTGCAGTTGCTGGGTTATGTAATTATCCTCGTCGCGCTGGTGCTGTTTAACCTGCCTTACCTGAAACGGCTTCAGATTTCCGGACTGCGTTAAAAAGAAAAAGCACCGCCGTCGGCAGTGCTTTATTATCGATGTTGTTAATCTTATGCTTCCTCGTGAATAACGACTTTCTCCATAACGTCTCCCTGACGGATGGCGTCTACTATCTCAAGGCCTTCGACTACTTTACCAAAAACCGTATGGTTACGGTCCAGGTGTTTCGTATTTTCCCGGTTATGGCAAATGAAAAACTGAGATCCGCCAGTATTCCTGCCGGCGTGTGCCATGGAGAGAACGCCCCGGTCATGGTACTGGTTGTCTCCGGTCAGCTCACAATCAATGGTATAGCCGGGCCCGCCGTTCCCGATTCCGTTCGGACATCCACCCTGGATGACGAAGTTCGGAATCACACGGTGGAAAGTTAACCCGTCATAGAATCCTTTCTGGGCAAGTGGTACAAAGTTGGTGACGGTGTTAGGTGAGTCTTTCTCAAAGAATTCAATCTTCATTACGCCTTTCTTGGTGTGAATTTCAGCTGTCTTCATGCATTTTGTTTCGAGCGGTAAAATTAACGAAAGATGTGATAACTCCTATGATTAATGAATCACCTCGGTTCACACATGGTTCCAAAATCGTATGCAATGTTCAGCGATTAAACGATAACTTGCAAGTCATGGCTGGCTGCGTTACAAAAAAGAAGATGTATCCTTCGTTGGAAATCGCCGAGGACGCGCTCATCGAAGCCTGGACACGCTACGAATATGCCAACGGCAATGGCCCCGTTGCCGTTTATCAATGTAACGATTGCGGACAGTTTCATCTGACAAGCATCGGCGAGATGAATCCGCGCCTGCGAAAGTCGCTTGATGAAGGTGAAATAAAACTCCGGAAGGAAGCCAATAGCTGGATTGACAAGTTTAACAAGCGCTGATTGAGCCGTCACGGCCGGGCACAGCTGACTGCGAGCCCAAAATTTTATACGAACGACAGGATTATCATGACGGCATCCTTTTTTTCCTTCGTATGGGAATTAAACCAGGAAAAAAATGACACTCGCGATAATATTATTTGTAATGGTCTTGTTGGGTATCGCACTTTTCGGTTATGCGTTCCATCTCAGCAAGCAACGCAACAAGAACCGCCAGGACGCGATGGAATCAGGAAAAGACGTGCGCGAAGGAAAGACGGGAAAGTATTAGCCACCGTTTTAAACATGCACCCGTCAACGCCCGCACCCTCTTTCGATACTTAGCCTTTGGTCGTGTATCGGAAAAACGCACTATGTTAATATAGATATCTTTCGATTCACCGTTGTGCGCAACTGGCATTCGCCGGCAAACTTCAGCCCGCCCCGATGAGGGAAATCTCAACACACGATGACTTTTGACAGCTAAGCAGCCATCAAATCAGACGTATTTGAAACTGATTAATATGTGCTGACTCAACCTGTTCAAGAGATTATGAAAAAGCAAACAACATTCACCAATACCGACGGAAACGCGGCTGTCGCGAACATTGCCTACGCATTCAGCGAAGTCGCTGCAATTTATCCCATTACGCCATCTTCAGATATGGGCGAGAATGCCGACCTGTGGGCAGCCCAGGGAAGGTTGAACATCTTCGGTGAGAAGGTTGACGTTGTTCAGATGCAATCGGAGGCGGGAGCCGCCGGGGCCATTCATGGCGCGCTCTCCGCCGGAGCGATGGCCACCACGTTCACTGCGTCACAGGGCCTGCTCCTGATGGTACCAATTATGTTCAAGGTAGCCGGTGAAATGATCCCGACAGTGTTTCACGTAACAGCGCGGTCGCTGGCGTGCCAGTCCCTGTCAATCTTCGGGGATCACTCAGACGTAATGTCGACGCGCGGAACAGGTTTCGCCATGTTGGCCTCCGCGAACGTTCAGGAGGCCCAGGATATGGCTGTTATCGCGCATTTAAGTACTCTTGAGTCGCGTATTCCATTCCTTCATTTCTTCGACGGTTTCCGGACATCGCATTCCATTCAAAAGATCGTACCGATAGAATACGACATGCTTCGCGACATGGTCGACATGAAATATGTGGAGGATTTTCGGTCAAATGCACTGCGACCGGAGTCTCCTGTTTGCAAGGTGGGCGCCCAGAATCCGGACGTCTACTTTCAGGGACGGGAAACGGTTAACGGATATTATGACCGTTGTCCCGGCGTAGTCAAAAAGTATATGGAACAGTTTGCCGCCACAACAGGCCGACGTTACAAATTGTTTGAATACACGGGCGCACCTGACGCGGAGGATATCATCATATCAATCGGTTCATCCGCCGAAACGATCGGGGAGACCGTTGATTACCTCATTGCGAAAGGTCGCAAAGTGGGGGCAGTGAAGGTGCGCCTTTACAGGCCGTTCTCCATTGAAGATTTGCTTGAGGAAATCCCGACTTCGGTGAAACGCATAGCGGTGCTGGATCGGACAAAGGAACCGGGGTCAATAGGGGAACCGTTGTATATGGATGTGGTCGCGGCACTTCGTCAGCGTCCTGAGATCCGGATCATAGGAGGTCGCTACGGGCTTTCATCCAAGGAGTTTACGCCGTCTATGGTGAATGCAGTTTTCGAGCACCTCCGCAGCGATCGTTTCCACAATTTCACGGTTGGTATTACCGACGATGTCACCTTCCGTTCCATTCCCGTTAAGGAAGAGCTTGACTGTGAGCAGGAGGGCGTGGTGCGCTGCAAATTCTGGGGCTACGGCTCCGATGGTACCGTAAGCGCCAACAAAAACTCGATTAAGATCATCGGTGAAAGCACGGACCTTTTCGTGCAGGGATACTTCCAGTATGATTCCAACAAGTCCGGCGGATATACGATTTCACACCTGCGTTTCGGGCGAAAGCCGATCCGGTCAGAGTACCTTCTGAACAAGGTTGATTTTGTGGCGCTGCATCGTCAGCAGTATATCGGTCAGTACGATATTCTCGAAGGAATTACCGAGAATGGGACGTTCCTTATAAATACCGGCCAGAAACCGGAGAAGGTGTTTAGCCTTTTCACGAAGGAAATGCAGGATACAATCCGACAGAAGCGCGTGAAGGTTTATGCGATTGATGCATCGGCTATTGCGAAAAGCGTTGGGCTTGGCGGACGCATCAATTCGGTCATGCAAACAGCGTTCTTCAAGGTGTCGGGCGTAGTGCCTCAGGCAGAGGCGATCGACATGATCAAAAAATACGTTGAAAAGCAATTCGCGAAGAAGGGCCGTGAGATCATTGAGATGAACTGGAAAGCTATTGATGCAGCCGCCGATGCAGTGATCGAAATTCCGGTACCCGAGGTTTCCGAAAAGTGGGCCGAGATCGATCAGCTTGTTCCGGCCGATGCGGGTGAATTCGCTCAGAAAGTGGTCGACCCCGTACTTCGGTTGAAAGGCGATCTGATTCCTGTTTCCGCGATGTCTGTCAACGGCGCGGTGCCGACAAGCACGAAACGTCTTGAACGAAGAGGCGTGCCAGGCAACCCCGCGATCTTTATCGAAAAACTGCCCTTCGTGCAGGAGCCAAATATTACCGAACCATATTTTGAATATCCGCCGAGCTGTCTCGGTTGCGGTGAAGTGCCGTATATCCACCTCGTTACCCAATTGTTCGGAGACCGGATGATCATCGCGAATGCTACCGGTTGTTCTTCGATCTATGGCGGCACATTTCCGCTTACGCCTTATGCGAAAGACAAGAACGGACGCGGTCCGGCCTGGGCAAACTCGCTGTTTGAAGACAACGCCGAATTTGGTTTGGGAATGCGTCTAGCAGTTGATGCGAACCGTAAGCAACTGAAGTCGAATCTCATCCGCCTGGAGGCAACAATACCAGACGCCGCGTTGAAGCAGGGGATTAACCGAAGCCTTATGTTGTTTGATGATGTCAACAACGAGGCGAAAACCCAGGCAGATACGCTCAGAACATTGCTTACTGCATATTGGAATGACGCACCGGCTGAAATTCGTCCCGTGCTCGCCAAAGTGCTTGAACTGAAAGACTACCTCGTTGATAAGAGCATCTGGATTGTCGGTGGTGACGGCTGGGCATACGATATCGGCTTCGGAGGACTTGACCACGTGATGGCTTCGACACGAAACGTGAATATCCTAGTGCTGGATACGGAGGTGTATTCGAACACAGGTGGTCAGGCATCGAAGGCTACGCCGCGGGGAGCCGTCGCGAAGTTCGCGGCCAACGGAAAGGCTGTGGGCAAGAAGAACCTCGGACTAATGATGAGTTCGTACAGTACCGCATATGTTGCCTCGGTAAATATGGGCATGGATCGCGAGAAAACGGCCCTGGCCGTAGTCGAAGCCGAGAAGTTCAGAGGCCCGTCACTAATTGTGGCATACTCTCCCTGTATCGCGCATGGATATGATCTGAAACACGCGAAGAAACAATCCGAGAAGGCAGCTAAGACCGGTTATTGGCCGATGTACCGGTTCAACCCGCAGCTGCGTGAGCTTGGTCAGGTGCCTTTCAATTGGGACTACACGCCGGAGAAAACTTCTTTCCGGGAGTACGTCGAAGAAGAGATTCGCTACAAAACGTTGATGCTGGCGAATCCTTCCGAGTCCGACCGGTTGCTCACGCTGGCGCAGAAAGACAACACGCAGAGACTGGCCGATTTGAATCACCTTACAGAAGAATAAACAATCCAATATGTCACCGCTAAAAACATCATATCTCGGATTAGAGCTGAAGAACCCCGTTATCGTCGGAGCCAGTAATCTTGTCACGGACGAAGACAACCTGGAAAAACTCGAACGTGCAGGTGCGGCGGCGATCGTCTACAAGTCGCTGTTCGAGGAACAGATTCAACTGGAGTCACATCAATTGGATCTGGCGCATGAACTCTATAGCCATTGGGATGCAGAGTATGTGTCTATGTTTCCAAAGGCGGAACATGCCGGCCCCGCAGAACACCTCGTGGCGCTCAGAAAGGCGAGGCAATGTGTATCCATCCCGCTCATTGGCAGTCTGAATGCTGTGCTGGATGAATCGTGGGTCGAGTATGCTGTGAAAATGTCGGAAACCGGAATTGACGCGCTTGAGTTGAATTTCTACGCGAACAACGCTGAACCGATCATAGATGGAGAAGAGCTCGTTCAACGTCAGATTGAGATACTGAAGTTGGTGAAGAACGCTGTCTCAATTCCCGTGTCGGTTAAGCTGAGTCCCTTCTATAGCAATGCTTTGAATGTTGTGTCGCGCATGGATAATGTCGGAACAGATGGATTTGTTCTGTTTAACAGATTGTTCCAGCCCGATATCGACATAACAAAAGAGGAACATCACTACCCTTACAACTTCAGTAGTGAAAATGATAACCGGCTGGCGCTGCGCTACGCGGGACTGCTTTATGGAAATATTTCCGGTTCGATCTGCAGCAATACAGGGATCTTTTCCGGAGCCGATGTAATCAAGATGATTCTGGCCGGAGCCGACGCGGTACAAGTGGTCAGCACGATTTACAAAAAAGGGATCAGTCAGATCGAGCGGATTCTGGAGGACATTGAAGAATGGATGGAGGTGAAGCATTACAAAACGCTGGATGAATTCAGGGGCAAATTGTCTAAGCAGAAACTGCCGGATCCCTTCGCCTACAAGCGGGCTCAATATGTCGATATACTGATGAAGTCGGATGTATTCATGCAATATCATCCAAAGCAGGATAAACGAAATCCTGACTGGGACGAAATTTAAACCTCAACGTGTAGTTATATATGGAAAAGATTGGAATTTTTTACGGTTCAACAGACGGTAACACCGAACGAATCGTAGGTCAGATCGCCGCCGAGTTCGGTGATGGTCTTGTGGATCTTCACAACGTTAAGTCAGCTACCGCAGACGATCTGGAACCTTACAACAACATCATTCTCGCCTGCCCGACATGGGAAATCGGACAATTGCAGGAGGATTGGGAAAGTTTCATTGACGAACTCGACGATGTTGATGCTGCTGTCGCGACTCGCCTCCAGCGCTTTCAGCTCTTCCTCA
>CBKWFZ010000074.1:0-9496 GCA_966673785.1 uncultured bacterium | reverse complement strand
CGGGTCATTGGAAAAAAACCGCGGTTGTTTCGACCGCCATACGGAGTTACTAATCCGATGATTGCGCGATCGCTGCGCAGACTCAACCACACCGTGGTAGGATGGAGCGTTCGCTCCTTTGATTCCGTCATTTCGGATCGCCGTAAACTTTTTTCGCGCGTAACCCGGTCGTTGAGTGACGGCGACATAATTCTGTTTCACGATTACAGTCAGGCGACGATTGATATACTGCCGGAGGTAATCGACCACATCAGGAAATCTGGTTTGGAAATTGTTAGGGTAGACCGGTTGCTAAATGAAAAGCCATATGGTTAGGACGATATTTTTTGCGCTGTCGATGGTGTCGGCCTCGCTGGTAGCCACCGGTCAGCAAAACGGATTTCGCGCCGTTAGTGATCTGGAGCATTTTCGCAGACAGTTTGAGATTCAATCGTCAAAAGTTGAGACGATAACCAGTGATTTCCAACAGGAAAAACAACTTACGGCACTAACGGAGACGATCCACTCAAAAGGGAAATTCTGGTTCCGGAGGGAAGATAAGGTTCGTATTAATTACGAAAAGCCGTTTGTGTATCAGATGGTGATTAACGGAGACCGCGTTTCGATCCGTGACAACGAAAAGGTGAATCAAATGAACGTCAGATCAAGCAAGGTCTTTCAGCAGGTTAACCGTATTATGCTGGACTGCGTTCGCGGAAGCGTCCTGGACAGTCGCGATTTCACCGCCGGCGTTTTCGAAAATGCGACGCAATACAAGATCATGCTTACGCCACAGGGAAAGATGCTGCGCGATTTTTTTGACAGCATCGTTCTCTATATCGACAAGGACACGTATTCGGTTGCATCAATAGAAATGAATGAAGCCGGCGGCGATAAGACCGTGATGACATTCACGAACAAGGTTCTGAATCTTCCTGTTGACGATGCGGTATTTGCTATGTAGTGTGCTCTTGTCAATGACAGCGTGTGCCTCCGACTATGCCGGAATGCAACGCATAAATCCGGATTGCAACATCGAATCAATCCGGCCTAAGGGCATGAAGACGGGCTGGTTTACGGCGGTGATCGACGTCATGGGACATCACCTCAGCGGATTATTGTTCGTAAAACAACTGCCGGAAGGAGCCCACCGGATTTTGTTCACCGCTGAAACCGGCGTCACATTTTTCGATCTGGAATTCAGGGCCGACGACACCTTTATCGTGCATCGCATAATTCCTCAGATGAACAAGAAAGCTGTTGTCGGGTTACTGAGAAGCGATCTGGCTCTGTTGCTTGCAAAGCCATTCCGGAACAGTTCATTAGATTTCTATCTTTTGAACGATTCCATATTCGCGGGTGTCGGACAAAAAAAAGAAATTGCCTATTTCATTACCGACAAGGATTGTGCTTCTTTGCAAAGGTTCGAGGTCGGTTCCAGACGTAAAAGGAAGGTTACTGTTGTCTTTAGCGGAGACAGTGCCGAGCCCGATGAGGTTGAAATCAGGCACCACACCTTCAACATGAGAATACGCCTTCGGAAACTTAAAAGGGAATGATGCTTCTCGACAAATTTTATACGCTGCAAAGTGCCCATACGCAGGACGGTGCCGTTTCGGCAGCGATTTCTTTTCAACGCAGTCATCCGATTTTCGATGGACATTTTCCCGGGCATCCGGTCGTCCCCGGCGTATGTATGATGCAGATTGTACGCGAAATTCTTGAGAAAGAAACCGCTTCCCGCCTTAAGATCGCTACAGGCGAAAACATCAAGTTTCTCGCTATCATTGACCCGGACCGGAACAAAGATGTCGAAGTAGCTATTAGTTTTTCTCCATCCGGAAAGGGGTTTGCGGTGAGTGCGAGCATTCAGTCCGGTGCCGTTACGTTCTTCAAGTTCAAAGGATCGTTTGACCGCTTATGAGCGAAATGGAGTTCTCATATCAGGAGATTTTCAGACAGCGAAAAATATGCGTGCTCATCCCGACTTACAATAACGCGGGTTCCCTTGCTTCTGTGATCGACGGTGTGATGCAATACACCAATCAGATCATTGTCGTCAACGACGGATCGACTGACGAGACTGCAGCAATCATCGAATCATTCCCCGTCACCTCCGTTTCCGTTTCCAGAAACCGGGGTAAGGGGTATGCCCTGCGACAGGGTTTTGCAAAGGCCGTGGAATGCGGATACGACTATGCGATCACGATCGACAGTGACGGCCAACACTTCGCGGAAGACCTCCCTGCATTTCTTGATGCGCTCGAACACAACCGGCGCGCCATCATCATTGGTGCGCGAAACATGGACCAGGCCGGGATCCCCGGGAAGAGCAGCTTCGGCAACCGTTTCTCCAACTTCTGGTTCTGGGTTGAGACCGGTTACAAAATGAGCGATACGCAAAGCGGATACCGGCTCTACCCGGTGAGTGCATTGCGCGGGATGACGTTTTTCACGAGGAAATATGAATTTGAAATTGAGGTACTGGTTCGCGCCGCGTGGAAAGGCATCCGTATCGCACAGGTTCCAGTGAAGGTCTTTTACCCGGAAAAGGAAAAGCGCGTGTCGCACTTTCGACCCGTTCGTGACTTCACACGCATCAGCATACTTAATACGTTCCTCGTGCTGGCCACCTTCCTTTACATTAAGCCGCGCGACTTCGTCGGGAGTTTTAAAAAAAAAAGTTCCGCGATATCCTCTACGAACATCTCTTCAACCCTGACGAATCCGACAAGGTAAAGGCGTTTTCCGTTGGATTCGGAATCTTCATGGGTATCGTTCCGATCTGGGGTTTTCAGCTGGCGGTCGCTATTTCGCTCAGCTTTCTCCTGCGGCTCAATAAGGCGCTTGTAATTATCGCCGCCAACATCAGTATTCCACCTATGATCCCGGTTATTCTTTTCCTAAGCCATGTCACTGGTGCATTCTGGATGGGAAAACGCGCCCAATACATTTCGTTTTCTTCGGATATTACATTCGAAATGATTCAGGCAAGTTTTTTCCAATATGTACTCGGCGCAATTACACTTGCCATCATCGCAGGCGTTATCTTTGGGGTTGTGACGTATGGCATTCTCAAGCTGACCGGACGAACCCGCAACCAGATCAAAAACGAGAACAGTTCATCGGTCCGGTGATACGGATTAGCAATGGAGAACATTTTTATCTCACTGTACAGGTACTTCCGATCCCGGCCGGCGATTCTGTGGTCTGTTCTGGCAGTCGTCGTGGCGCTCATGGCGTTCCGGGCCGGTAGTCTCCGTATAGAGGCGGACATCACACGCATCTTTCCGACCGATGAGCGGGTCAGGACCATCGATGACGTTTTTCGAAACTCAAGGGCGGCGGAAAAGATCGTCGTGATGCTCTCGGTAAAGGACAGCTCGTCCGCTGCGCAACCGGATAGCCTGGTGTCGCTTGCAGCCACGGTTATCGATTGCGTCAACGTTCGTCTTTCCCGGCACATCAGAAGGGTGCAGGGCACCGTAGACGATACGAAGGTGATGGAGATGGCTGACGCAGTATTGACTCACCTGCCCGTATTCCTCGATGAACACGATTACGTTGCACTTGACAGCCTGATCAACCCTTCGGTTACACGCGATGCGATTGAGGCCAACTACAGGACACTCATTCATCCCGCGGGCATTGGTGTCAGGGAGATCATTGTCCGCGATCCGGTCGGTATCTCGTTTCTTGTCCTCAAGCGCCTTCAGCATCTGCAGTACGACGAAAACTTCGAATTGTATGACAACTACATTGTCACAAAGGATCACCGGCATCTGGTCTTCTTTATTCACCCTGTTTATCCTCCGGACGACACGCGAAGTAACGCCGTTTTGCTTGATGAACTTGAGGGTATACTCAAACAACAATCGGAAGCGTTTCCGGAATTGAGTGCGTCGTTTTTCGGCGCTTCCGTCGTCGCGGAGGGAAACGCGAGACAGTTGCGGAAAGACACGTTCCTGACCGTGAGCGTAATGATATTACTCCTCACAGTTACCCTGCTCGGATTCTTCAGGAAGAAACGGGTTCCATTACTGATTCTTATCCCCGTTGTATTTGGCGCCTTGTTTTCATTGGCGTGTATTTCGTTTTTGCAGTCGTCGCTTTCAGTACTAGCGCTGGCGGTCGGGGCGGTCATACTTGGTGTCGCGGTTGATTACGCCTTGCACTATCTGGTACTTCTAAAGGACAGCGCGAATCCGGAAAATGTTCTCCGTGAAATCGTTAAACCACTTACGATCGGAAGTCTGACCACCGTATTCGCATTTTTAAGCTTACGCTTCACGAACGCAGCCGTACTTCAGGATATCGGTTTGTTCGCGGGTTTCAGTCTCGTGGGGGCGGCGCTGTTCACATTGGTTTTTCTGCCGCACCTGGCGGGCAGGAGTTTGTTTGTTACATCCCACCGCGCGCCCCGGTTGCCGGAGACGCTATTCTCGTTCGCAACAAATAAACGGTTGGCTTACGCGATACTTTTGCTCACACCGGTATTTCTGTATTTCGCAGGTGAAGTTTCGTTTAACGCCGACATGAACAAACTCAACTTCATGACGGATCACGTTCGCGAGGCTGGCGAGCGCCTCGAGCGGATCAATCAGTCGTCGTTGAGTTCCGCTTACGTCGTCTCATCCGGCGCTTCGCTCGAAACAGCGCTTCGCCGGAATGAAGTTGCGACGAGCCGGCTGCAGGAACTGAAGCAAGACGGCCTTGTGAGTCGTGTAGCGTCAACCGCTACGCTGATGATCTCGGATTCGCTCCAGCGCGTGCGGCTCAAGCGGTGGAAGGATTACTGGACACCGGAGAAACAAAACAAGCTGATGGATGTCGTTCGCGAAGTGGGCGGGGAGCTCAAATTCTCGACGCGCGTCATCAGCAATGCCGATTCACTCATTGCAAGGAAATACTCGCCCATCCCGCCATCGCTTAACCGCCGTTTCGCCGATGATTTTTTCAGAGACTTTATCATTGAAAGCGATACCGTGACGTCCGTGGTCGCCCTTGCCGGTGTATTTCCGCAGGACCGTCAGGCGTTTTACGAAGCGGTTGAAGGAATCCCCTCGACGTCGTTTGACCGGAGCATGCTGACCAATCTTTTTATCGGTTATGTAAACGACGATTTCGCCTTCATCGTGAGCGTCACATCCGCGCTGGTTTTTGTCATGCTGCTTATCTCGTATGGAAGAATTGAACTTACGCTGATCACGTTCGTTCCTATGTTATTCACATGGGTGTGGATTCTCGGAATCATGGCGATCGCCGGTATCGAGTTCAACATCGTCAATGTGATGGTGAGCACATTCATTTTCGGTCTTGGCGATGACTACAGCATTTTCACCATGGACGCGCTGCAGCAGGAGTATCGCAGAGGGCTCGGCAACCTCAACGCTATACGAACGTCGATCTTCCTTTCGGCACTGACTACAGTTTGCGGGCTTGGCGTATTGATTTTCGCAAAACATCCCGCGCTTAGATCGATTGCTGCAATTTCGATTATCGGCATCGCGTCGGTGTTCCTGATGTCACAGATCCTGGAGCCGTTTTTCTTTCGCGTCCTGATCACGGACCGCACCCGCAAAGGATTGCCGCCCATGACCTTCAAAGGTATAATGCTGAGTTTCTTCGTTTACCTTTTTTTCATCGTCGGATCGTTCTTGCTGACGTTACTCGGCTTTCTGGTTAAAGTTCTTCCAATCGGCAAGGCCGGGCGGCGGCTGCTGTTTCACAAACTCATCCGGCACTTTACGCAGGCGCTGGTCTTCACTGGTGTTAATGTTAGAAAACGCGTCGTCGGTCTCAATTCGGATACGTTTACCCGATCGGCGGTATTTATCAGTAACCACAGCAGCTTCATGGATATCCTCATGACGGCGATGCTGCATCCGAAACTTATTTTGCTGACCAACAAATGGGTTTGGAACTCGCCGGTTTTCGGAGGCGTAGTGAGGCTGGCCGAATATTATCCGGTGACAGAAGGCGCTGACGGAAGTGTTGGCAGACTTGAACAACGAACCAGAGAAGGCTACTCGATAATGGTATTCCCCGAGGGCACGCGCAGCAGTGATGGAAGGATTGGACGTTTTCACAAGGGTGCTTTCTATCTGGCTGAATCCCTACGCCTCCCTATCGTGCCGCTTCTGATTCATGGCAGCGACAAGACGATTCCCAAGGGAACCATGTACGTGAACGACGGTGCAATCACAATGCAGTTTCTTCCTCCGATTGAACCGGACGATTCACGGTTCGGGACCAGCTATCAGGAACGCGCGAAAAACATAGGAAAGTACTTTCGTCGCGAGCACGAAATGCTGCGTCGGCGGTGTGAGACGCCCGGGTATTTTCACCGCAGACTGATAAGCAATTACATTTATAAAGGTCCGGTGCTCGAATGGTACGCGCGCATCAAGCTACGCATGGAAGGCGGCTACAAAACGTTTAATGAATTGCTTCCTGCCAAAGGCCGTATCCTCGATCTCGGCTGCGGGTACGGATTTCTGGCCCACATGCTTCAACTACTCGAACCCGAACGACATATTACCGCCGTCGATTATGACGCGGACAAAGTTGAAACGGCGAAGAACGGTTTTTTAAGGTCGGAATGCCTCGAGTTCCTGTGCGCGGACGTCACGAAGTTTGAATTCGCGAAGTACGATGGCATAATCATCAGTGACGTACTCCACTATCTCACAACGGCGGAGCAAATGGATCTTATAGGCCGTTGCCTTGAGGCCCTTCTTCCGGAAGGCCGGCTCATAATTCGTGATGGTGACCGCGACCTGGCGACACGTCATAAGGGAACGTGGCTGACTGAGTTTTTTTCGGTAAAGATTCTCGGGTTTAACAAGGCCCGCAACGAATTGAATTTTATTTCCGGGCGACAGTTGCGTGAAGCCGCGGAAGAACGCGGGTTTCAGGTTTCCACGCAGGATGAGACAAGATACACGTCGAATGTTATTTTTGTGATTTCGAAGAGCTCCGTAGTGCATGAAAAAATTTGATGTGGTGATAATAGGCAGCGGTCTCGGTGGTCTCGCCTGCGGAACGATCCTCGCCAAGGAAGGATATCGCGTGTGCATTCTCGAAAAGAACAAACAGATCGGTGGGACGCTGCAGACTTTTGTTCGTGACCGCGTGATCTTTGATTCCGGCGTGCACTATGTCGGTGGACTCGACAAAGGCCAGAACCTTTATACCTTGTTCAGGTACCTTGGGATAATGGATAAGCTGAAACTCCGAAAGCTCGACAACGACGTTTTCGATGCGGTGCTTTTTGGTGATGACCCGACGGTCTACCGTTACGCCCAGGGTTATGAGAATTTCATTCGTACACTGGTCACGGATTTCCCTGAAGAGGAAGACGCGATCAGGAAGTATTGCGACGGCATTCGCGAAGTTTGCAGCAAGTTCCCCTTATACAACCTCAGGAGCGGCGACTATTTTGAAAAGGTGGGTGTCCTCGAGATCGATACGCAGACGTTTCTCGAGTCGATCACGTCCAACAGGAAACTTCAGAACGTTCTGGCCGGGACGAGTTTGTTGTATGCCGGGGTCCCTTACAAGACACCGTTGTACGTTCACGCGCTGGTCATTAACAGCTACATCGAAAGCAGCTGGCGGTTTGTCGACGGCGGATCTCAGATCGCGCGGGCTCTGTCCACCGAGATCCGGAATCGTGGCGGTGAATTGCTGAAACACCGCGATGTAAAGAAGCTCAAAGAAGAAGGTGGTAAGATAGCATATGCCGAAACGCAGGACGGAGAAAGATTCTTTGCGGATCTGTTCATATCCAACGTTCATCCGGTCCAGACCATCGATATGACAGAAAGCGACATGTTGAAGAAGGCTTTCCGCACGCGGATCAAAAGCCTTGACAACTCGGTGTCGACCTTCTACGTAAATGTTGTCCTCAAAAAGAAGGCTTTGAAATATGTGAATCATAACTACTACTACTTCGCCGATAACGATGCGTGGTGCGTGCTGAACTATAGCGATGAAAACTGGCCGCGGGGATATGCGATGTTCTTCACCGCCTCATCGAAAGGGGATGATGAGTATGCCGAAGCGGTTACGTTAATGACCTATATGCGTTTTGAAGACGTCGCGCAATGGTCTCACACGTTCAATACAGTATCGAACGAGGAAAGCCGGGGTGAAGATTACGAGGCGTTCAAGCGGGCAAAGGCGGAAAAGCTATTCGAGCTTGTGGAACGCCGCTTTCCCGGTTTCACGGCGAGTATACAAACGTATTACACGGCCACGCCGCTTTCGGTGAGGGACTACATCGGTACATCGGACGGGTCGTTGTACGGCATCGTGAAGGATTATCGGGAACCACTTAAGACATTCATTTCTCCACGGACCAAGATTCCTAATCTTTACCTTACCGGTCAGAATCTCAATTTGCATGGTGTGCTCGGTGTAACTGTCAGTGCTGTGCTGACATGTTCGGAAATCCTCGGCATCGACTATATGATTAGCAAGATCAGAAATGCTTAAACGCGTATTGAAAATATCGGCAGTTGTATTCGGCATTGTGGTGTTCATCGTCATCGTGTTATTGATTTACGTCCGGTCGGTGAGCGTAATTGATCCGCCGCAGCCTGTATCACTTGCGCCGCTGTCAATGGAAGTTACGGAACCGGATTCCGGTCTTTACACGATTGGCGGAAACTGGTTCAGGAAGAGCGAAAGCGGACTTTACGAGCTGTATGTTGAGGGTAAACCTTTTGAACGCGGGGTTTTCAACGGGAAGCTTACCCGCGAACTGGTTCAATATCAGGAAGAGGTCTTCAATGAGCAGATTGAAACGATGGTTCCTTCGGACTTCTACCGCAACGTGCTGCGACACTTCATCGGTTACTTCAATCGTGATCTTGATAAGCATGTGCCGGAGGAGTATAAACTGGAGATCTATGGAGTTTCCCATTCAGCCTCCTCAGCCTACGACCATATTGCCTCGCCTTACCAGCGGATGCTGAACTACCATGCTGCGCATGACATCGGACACGCGTTGCAAAACATGTCGCTCGTCGGCTGCACATCCTTCGCGACATGGGATAAGCATTCAGAAGACGGGTCGCTGATCATTGGCCGGAACTTCGACTTTTATGTCGGTGACGAATTTGCGCGCGATAAGATCATCGCGTTCTACAATCCCAGTGAAGGTCATAAATTCATGATGGTGACATTCGGAGGTATGACGGGGGTGCTTTCCGGCATGAATGAGAAGGGACTTACCGTCACCATCAACGCTGCCAAGTCTGAAATTCCCGGAAAGGCAGCGACGCCTGTTTCTTTGGTCGCGCGTGAGATCCTGCAATACGCGGGTAACATAGCCGAAGCTCACGCGATCGCCCGCCGCAGGGAAATGTTTGTCGCGGAGTCGTTTCTGATAGGCAGCGCAGCCGACGGGAGGGCAGCAATCATAGAGAAATCTCCCGCGAGAACGGCTTTACTTGAAAGCGACAGCAGTATGGTCATTTGCACGAATCATTTTCAAAGCGATTCTTTGGGG
>CBKWFZ010000073.1:0-9500 GCA_966673785.1 uncultured bacterium | reverse complement strand
ATAGCCACACCGGTAATCGCATTGTCTTTGCTCATGCGCTATCGCTCAAAAGAGGATGACACGTTTTCAGGAAAGATCGTCGCGGCACTCCGCAATGAGTTCGGTGGTCACGCCGTCGAGAAAAAGTAGCTCGCCTACACGGTGGGCGCAGCTCCGGCTTTTAATTCAATGATCGTAATTTCCGGAGGCATGCCGATCCGACCGGGGTATCCGAGGTAGCCGAACCCACGATTGACATACAGGTACTGCGAGCCCTGCTGGTAAAGCCCCGCCCACTGTTTGTAGACGTATTGCGAGGGGCTCCATTTGATGTCACCAACCTCAACACCGAATTGAAATCCGTGAGTATGGCCGGCAAACGCCATCGTGATATCCGGATAGTTTGGTCGCACCTGTGCATCCCAGTGACTGGGATCATGCGAAAGCAGGAGTTTTACGGGAGCGTCTTCACTTCCTGCATAAGCCAGGTCGAGCTTGCCGTACTTCGAAAAACCACCTGCGCCCCAGTTTTCGATACCAAGAATAGCAATCCGGTCACCGTTTACTTCAACCATCCTGTGCGCATTGCGCAGCAGTGTGTACCCCATCAGGCGATGGGCTTCAAAAAGGTCGCGGAGGTTTTTTGCTTTCGCTTCGGCGCTTGCCCAGGCTTTGTAATCGCCATAATCGTGATTGCCGGTCACAGCATACACACCAAGAGGCGCGCTGATCTTGCCGAAAATGTCAATGTAGTCTTTCACCTCAGCAGCTTCATTGTTGACAAGGTCACCGGTAAAAAAAACGAGATCCGGTGTTTCCTTCATCAGCATCTCAACACCGCCCTTCACGGCCGTCTTGTTAAAAAAACTACCTGCGTGAATATCCGATACCTGCGCGATTCGAATTCCGTCGAACGACCTCGGCAATCCACCCAGATACACCGTCTTCCTTCGGATGCGGTAGTCGTGAGCACCGCTGATGATGCCGTAGGCCATTGCTGTAAACGGAATGGCAGCCACCGCTACCGCAGTTTTTGAAAGGAATTCAGAACGTGTGATGGCTTCGCCGGGAAGCTTGCCTTCCGGACCGCGATAAAACAAGTTTGCTACCCACTTGACACCACGGTGAATGTCGTCGATGAACAGAACAACCACGGCGAACAACTTCGATACATAGACGGCAAAAATACCCGTGATTACAAATGAGCGCACCTGATGAGAAACCGTATAGGGATCCCCGAGAACATAATACAGTATTGCGCCGATGCACACGGCTGTCGGCACCCAGAATCCATAGCGTACGAGGGGTTTCCATGCGGAGGTCCAGTCTTTCGTAATAGTGAGCACAGCCTGGAACACGTACCAGTCAATGACCAGAAGAATTGCAATGATTATTATCCAGTTCATCATTCGAAACCCCATAAAAAAATCGTCTTAATAATCTAAGACGATTTTTTTAACCAATTAGTTTACGGTTGCTATGCTTTGCTCATTCTGAGATTCACGCCAAACTTGCGCGACATCCAGAACATGCCTTTTTCGGTCAGCAGATACATTACCGGCACCACAACGAGGGTGAGGAACGTAGCGAAGACGAGACCAAAAATGATCGTCCAGGCCAGCGGGCTCCAGAACATCACACTGTCGCCACCAAGGTAGAAGTCCGCGTCATACTGGACGAAGAACTTGATGAAGTCTATATTGATACCGACCGCCAGCGGAATCAGACCAAGTATCGTCGTGATCGCCGTCAACAGAACCGGACGTAACCTCGTTTTCCCGGCTTCCTTGATCGCATCGATGATAACCGAGATATCCTGATTGGGTTCGCCTGTTTCTTCGGCAATCCGCCTGCGCTTCAATTCAATAAAATCGATCAACACGATCGAGTTGTTCACAACGATCCCCGCAAGCGATATAATACCCACCATTGTCATCATGATCACGAAATCCATCTGGAATATGATCAGCCCGAGGAACACGCCTATGGTACTGAACACCACCGACGTCATAATGATGAGTGGCGCCGTGAGTTTGTTGAACTGCGCTACGATGATCAGGAAGATCACAAACACAGCCAGAATCAACGACTGCATCAGGAACGCCATCTGCTCGGTTTGTTTCTCCTGTTCACCAGCGAACTTATATTCATAACCGGCGGGCATATCAAAATCAGCAAGAGCGGATTTGATCTGGTTGTTGATTTCGGTTGCGTTGTAATCACTGAGCACGTTGGAACTTAACGTAACGATCCTTTTGAGATCCTTCCGTTTCACATTTCCGTAGGTGGAGCTCAATTCTGTCTTCGCGACGGATGAAATCGGCACCTGGTGCATCTGACCGTTAGTCTGATCCCTGAACGTTACGCTCTTGTTGATCAGCGCATCGAGGTCGTAGCGATACTTGTCGTCCATGCGAAGCTGGATTTCGTAATCGTCCTCCCCTTCCTTGTACTTGGAAATTTCCTTTCCAAAAAGCGAAGTACGCAACTCATCGGCTACAGCAAATGTCGACAGACCGAATCGCCTTGTCTTCTCGCGATCGAGATCCACGATCAGTTCCGGCTTACCGGTTTCAATATCAAACATCAGCTTTTCAATGCCCGCGATTCCCGATTCGTTAATGAAGTTCTTCATCCGTTCGGCAGTGTTCACCAGCGTCGTGATATCGTCGCCGGTGACCTCGATAGTGACCGGTTTCCCGGCTGGCGGACCATCAACGTTTTTGGCTACCGTAACTGACACTCCGGGATATCCCGAAATGCCTTCTCTGATTTTAGCCATGACCATCTCGGTGCTGATCCCTTCGCGATACTTGAAGTCAACAAAATTCACCGTGATCCTCGCTTTATGCGGCGTATCAGATTGACCGATATTGGACATATCATTCGGGTCACCTGTGCCCTCACCCACGTTGGCGATCACCGACTCGACAGCAGTATCGTAAGGCTTGACGATATCGATCACCTTGTTCTCGATCTGTTTCGTAAACCGGTCTGTCGCCTCAATGTCGGTCCCTGTCGGGAACTCTATAAAGACGTTAACATACTTGGGCTCGTTCTCCGGGAAATAAAGCGTATTCGGAGGAAAGATTCCCATCAGCACGAACGAGAAGATCAAGGCGAATACGGTCCCGAGGAAGATGCGCACCGGGTTGCGTCCGCGCATCGCGAAATCAATGGTCCGATTGTAACGTTCCTCTACCCACGGCAGAAACGAGCGCTGAAATTTTACCGAAGCCGGTGTCAGCACAAAAACGTTAAGCACCATAAGAATAGCATAGACGATCAGGAGGTTGCCGAGCCAGAATACCTTTCCGAACAGGAACAGCACCCCAACCACCGTAATGATGATCGAGTCGCGAACGATTCTGCGCTTGTTGAACACGTGCTCACCCTCCACCTTCATATAGCGGGCAATGAATACGGGATTAATCACCAGCGCGACGAATAACGATGAGGAAAGTCCCACGATAAGTGTGATCGGAAGGATCTTCATAAACTCACCTTCGAGGCCGGGCCACATCGCCAGCGGAAGAAACGCTGCCAAAGTTGTTGCTGTCGAAGAAATGATCGGTACCGCCACTTCACCTACTCCAAGTCTCGTAGCATCCCATAATGAATAACCCTGATCACGGAGGCGGTAAACGTTCTCCACAACCACGATACCGTTGTCAACGAGCATACCCAGCGCCATGATCAGTCCAAAAAGAACCATCATGTTGATCGTCATTCCGAGAATGCCGAGAATCACAAAGGTCATGAACATCGACATCGGGATAGCCATACCGACGAACATCGCGTTACGCGTACCAATGAACAGCAGCAAGACGATAACAACCACGATCACACCCGAGATGATGTTATTTTCCATACTGCTCACCATTTCCTTGGTGAAGGATGACTGATCGTTGGTGATGCTTATATTCAGTCCGGGTGGAAATCTTCCACTGCTTTTGGCGTCATCGAGTATCTTGAATATCTTCTCCGTTGCGATCAGCAGGTTCTGTCCGCTGCGTTTTACGACGTCAAGCATCACAACAGGCTCCTTTTCCAGGCGTGCAAAACTCTTGCGGTCTTTGTAGTCATACTCAACGGTAGCCACATCGCGCAGGTAAACAATATTACCTTTCTCCTGCTTGATGATAATATCCTCCAGCTGCTTCGGATCGTCATATTCGCCCACTACGCGTATCGCGCGCCGCACATCATTGTCGAGAATGTTACCGCCCGACATGGTGAGGTTCTCCGCCTGAACGGCATTGGCAATATCGGCATAGCTGACCAGGCGCGCCTCCATTTCATAAGGATTCGTTTTGATCTTCACCTCTTTTTCGGCAAGTCCGCGGATCTCGACCTTCGAAACCTCGTTCAGCGCCTCGAATTTATCTTCGAGATACTCCGCATGTTCCTTCAGCTCTTCCATGGAGTAATTCCCGGAGAGGTTGATGTTCATGATCGGGAACTCCGAGAAGTCGAGCTCAAAAACGTTAGGCTCCTCCACGTCATCCGGTAATTCCGGCTTCGCCTTGTCGACCGCGTCCTTCACCTTGGTGAGTGCGTCTTCAACTTCGGTTTCCGGGTTGAACTCGACGATGATGGTCGTATAATCCTGCACCGCGACCGACTTGATGTGATCCACTTCAGAAATCGCATTGATCTCTTTCTCGATCGGCCGGGTTACAAGGTTCTCCATATCGACCGGCGAGTTGCCGGGAAAGAGCACCCCGACGTAGATCGTGGGCTGCTTGATCTCGGGATAGCTGTCCTTGGGAAGACTCTGATACGTAAGGACACCCATCACCGCGATGATGAACGTCAGAAAGAAAACGGACACGTTGTTCTTCAGCGAGAACGTGGTTAATCCGAACTCCTTATCTACCTTCTTCTGGTTGTCGTTATTTTCAGTTTGGGAACTCATAGGTTCTTGTCTTTTGAGGGTAGTTGTTTAATTGCGGGCCACTTTACCGATCTCCTCCTGCTTTGTCACGGCCACATGCACGCCTTCGGCAACATCACGGAAGCCCTTGTCAATAAGCACTTCTTCACCGGTCAGACCTTCGACGATTTCAGTTGCTCCGGAGTACGTGAGCCCGCTTTTTACGCGGATCTTTTTCGCAACGGTGCTTTTATCCTTATTCTCGATCGCGTACACATATTCACCCTTATCGTCTCTGAGCACGAGGCGTGTGGGAATTGAAACGGCATCCTTGCGCGTATAGTCGGTCACGTTGAGTATGGTGACCTGATTCGGCTTTAGCTTAAAATCGACGTTTGGCAGCCGCACATCGATCCGGAACGTTCTGTTCTCGGCGTTGATAACGTCGCTGACCGCCGCGATCGTGGTGTTGATGCGCTGGTCCTGAATCGGAAAGTAAATCTCAACCTTATCACCTTTTGCGATCTTTCCGAGATAACGTTCGGAAACTTCGGCTTCGATGTACATGTCCTGGGGTGAGTTCAGCCGCACAAGCGGTGTTCCCGGCGCAGCCATTTCACCTTCGCGAGCCGGCACCTGATCAACGGATCCTGAGAACGGCGCGCGTACTATCGCCTGTCCTAGCTGTGCCTGCGCAGCACCAAGCCGGCTTTCCAGCGACTCCTTTGTATTCTTTGCCTGCAGATACTGCATCTCAGTGCCGATCTTTTGTTCCCACAGCCGCTTCTGACGTTCGAACATCGTGTTCGCAAGTTCGAGCTGCGTTTTGAGTTCGCGAATATTGCTGTTGATGATGTCGGCATCCATTGAGACGAGCACATCACCTTTGGATACACTTTGACCTTCGCGAACGTTAACGCGCTCAATGCGTGCAGGAATTTCGGCGCTGATCATGACATTTCTCCGGCTCGCCACAGAACCTCTCACATCAATGCGATGTTCGAACGTATCTTTGCCCGGAACAAGGGTCGAGACAAGGATGGCCTTATTCGCCTGCTTTGCAAACTCGGGATCGATCGCCTTCAATTCCTCCTCAAGCTGCTCTATTTTTTCTCTTAACGTCTGATATTCTTTCCGTGCGTCTGCCAGTTCTTTCTTCTTTTCTTCGGCAGACGATCCTTCCTGCGAACACGCGGAGAGGATGATTAAAAACACAAACAGTAAACCGGTGGCTTTCATGCTATCTTGGGTTTGAGGGATGGTATTATTCTTCATTTGTAGTAGGGTTCAGTTTTCCGTAGGCCTTGTCGAGGTCTATCTTCGCGACCAGCGCGTCGTACAAGGCGTTGTAATAATTGATCTGAGCTTCGCGAAGATCGCTCTCCGCCTGAATCACTTCCATGCTCGATCCGACTCCTTCTTCATACTTTATCTTGGTGATGCGCGCGACATTCGAGGCGAGCTCCTGGTTTTCCTTCTGCGCTTCTGCCGATTCCACCGCATTCAGAAAATTGGTGGCGGCCTGCCTCGTCTCGAGATCAATCTGCGCCTTCAGCTGCGAAAACGAGTTGTCGATCTTTGCCATCGTCAGTTTTGCCTGCTGTATCCGGTAAGTACGCTGCAAGCCGCTGAAGATCGGCACGTTTAGCGTGAGCCCGAATGCCGAGTATGAATACCACTTGTCCGGACCAATCATCCCCATGTCCGGAATGTCCGAATTGGTCTTGAAGAGCCCGCTAATGTTGGGAGACTGCGTGGAGTATCCCAGGTTCGCAAACGCCGAAAGACTTGGCAGCGACTCGGCATACTTGTTCTTGATATCAAGCGCCTGCAACCTCCTGTTGGCCTCGAGCAACCGGTAATCGGTGCGTACGGCATAGTCCCAGTTAGCTGCGTACTCATTAAGTATATTGTCATCGATCGATATCGATGCGATGTCTCCGGCTACCTCGATGGGTTTGTCCATCGGATAGTTCATCTGAAACTTCAACAGCTGATACGCGATCTCCTGAAGCTTTACAAACTTGTTTTGTTCGACCCTCAGATTATTCAGCGTTACACGCACGCGGTCCACGTCAATGCTTTCGGCAAGTCCGTTTTCGAAGAGTGCGCTCGTGGTCGCGAGCAGGCTGTCAACGCGCGCGATATTCGTAGTAAACAGTGTAATGCGATCTTTGTTGATCACGCAGGTGTAATAGGCCTTCGCAACCTGCTGGATCAGTTGCTCGCGGGTCTGATCGGTGGTTTTGATCGCGAGATCGCGATACGCGTTCGCCGCCTGGAGACCGACAAGATAGGAACTGTTAAAAATCAACTGGTTGATCGTCACGCCTGCATCACCGCTGCTCCGGAGCTGGAAGAAGTTCTCCATGGCAATTACATCCCCTTCATCACCCGGAAATTCCGACGTGATCGGGTTGCTTGCCGACTTTTCACCAAAGAAACGTGGAAGCTTCTGGTTATGGCGGAGCGCAACACTTGCGTCGATTTGGGGCAAGCCAATGCCCCGTGTCTCTTTCACCTTGCCTTCCGCGATGCGCTCGTCAAGCGTCGCATTCTTCATCAGTACATTATTTTCAAGCGCGAACGCTATGCTCTGTTCTAATGTAAACGTCTGTCCCGCCGCACTTTGACCGTCTTGCCCCTGCGCGAGGGAAAGCTGGAAGAACAGGGCAAGGAGTAAAGGATATTGTCTCATAATTTTATTGGATGGTATAGGGTTGTGGGTTTTTCTGCTTGTATTTCTGATAGAGTTTTTTCCCTTTGTCGGTGAAAAGACCGTAAATGAAATGGTCGAACAACTGCGCCTGAACCTCCGCCATGTTGAACCTGTCGCGCGGGAAAACCGCATTGTCGAATGCCATCTGCACTTGTTCGAGCCGCATTGTCGCCAGTATTTCCATGTTAAAGTCGTCCCGGAAAAATCCCTCTTCGATTCCCTGCTTCATGCTTCGAATGATGTTCTCACGTATAAACTTATGTTTGAACTTCAACCATTCGTTCCACGAGCTTTGATGATACTTCTGCATATCGAACAAAACACTTGGATTGATGTTCCGCATGTTTTCTTTCAGACAGAACGAAATTTTAACCATCTCCTCGACCGCGTTTTTCGACTCCATCGCGATCCGCTCGAACTGCTCCTTTTGCCGGAGCATATGTCCCTTTGCAACCGATTCCACAACTTCATCCTTGTCGGCGAAGTACTGGTAGATGGTCTTTTTCGAAACACCGAGGTGACGGGCAATGTCGTCCATGGAAACACTTCGCAATCCGTATTTCATGAATAGTTCATCCGCACCCTTCAGTAGTTTTTCTTTGTTGTCCTCAATTTCTCCCATGCGGCAAAACTATGGAAACGAAATGTATTTTAAAAGTTTCCGATGTTTCCTTTAACGCACAAACTCGTTTCCGGTTTTAATAGACACGTGATTTTATCTTAAAGTGTAAAAGATTCCGGTTAAACTGTAATAAAAACCAGCCCGGACAGGGCACAGCCCTACAGACGCACGGAGCGCCGTAATATTTTCAAATGCGCGATAAAAACCGGTATGTCACGCGTAATGATCGATAAACAATGACAAAACAATGGATAGCGTTACAACACAATATTGAATCTGCCGCCAGCAAAGAAGCGCTGACGGACCTGAAGTGTCAGGAGGCGCGTTTCAAACGTTTGAGCTGCCCGATGATGAAGCGTCCTTCTCCCACGAGCACCACTTCTCTTTCATCTTTTGCTTGAATGCTTCGCGCTCCTGGGGATCCATGCTGTGAAGCTTCTCGGCGAATCGCTGCTTCCAGTAGGGCTGACTGTGATGCTTGCGCGGTCTTCTTCCCCAGAAGCCCCATGTGAGGAGCTTGCTGAGCGCAAGCAGACCGATCGCCTGCACGTAATTTATCCGGGGGCCGTCAAACAGCTCAGGTACAAGCCAGTTCCACAGCAGCATGGTCACCAGCCCGAAAAGAACCAACCCCAGCACACCGCCAAGCACACATTTCCAAAAAAATCCCTTTCCGTTCATGATGATTGATCCATTATATGTCTTCATATAATCGCTGCAACTTTTTCCGCAAAGCAAGAATTGCGTAGCGCTTGCGCGATAGCAGCGTATTGATCGATATATTCCGCTCCTCGGAAATTTCCCGAAAGCTCTTCTCCTCGATCTCGTTCAACACAAATATCTCGCGTTGTTCGGCGGGGAGTTCGTCAAGTGCTTCCATGATCGCTTCCCAGATCACCTCGCGGAAGAATGAATCCTCCGGCGTATTGTTCAGATCCGGGAGAATATCCTGAAGCGTTAGCGGGGCATCCTCGTCAATGCTCGTCTGGCGTTCAAGATCAGCGCGTTGCGGCCTTACCGAATCCTTTCTGTACCGATCGATGATCTTGTTTCGCGCAACGGAAAAGAGCCAGGCTGTCACCCGGTCAAAGGACTCGATCGAATCAAAACCGGCCACAAACTGATAAAAGACGTCCTGAAGTATGTCCTCCGCCTCCTCAGCCGACGAGACGCGGTTGCGTATAAAACTGAGCAACCGGTCTTTCTCCTTTAAAAAGGTCTGTTCTTTTAGCTGCATGGCGAAATCCATAGGAGCACGATTCAAGGTTTGATCCGTAGACGCAGAATCCGTACAGTTTATTGTA
>CBKWFZ010000072.1:0-9552 GCA_966673785.1 uncultured bacterium | reverse complement strand
TGTCTCCTTCCCATTGCGCATGCTGCAGATCCGGCTACTACGGCTAAACGGGAGAACGACAGAGGCGTTAACAGAAGCTGAAAGCCTTATACGACATCATCGAAAGTTTGCGCTCACTCCCAACGAAAAGTTTGAACTGAATAATCTGGCAGCGCAGCTCTATCTTGAGAATCACAAACCTTCGTCGGCGCTCCGCCTTTTCTCGGAAGCGCATCAGGAACAGTTGCCCTCTCAACCAGGGCCACAGGTAAGGATGAAGCTGTACGACGATATTACCATGTGTTACCTGGTGAAAGGTGCCGTAAAAAAAGGCATTCGCGCATGCAATCGGTTCATCGAGGAAGTCCGGCGTGATCATGACGATATCTCACTTACTGAATTATCGCTTCAGAATAAAAAAGCCCAGTTGTATCAAAAGGGAGGAAAACACCAAAAAGCCATCGCGGGCTTTGAGGATATCGTCGATATGTATCCCCGGTTTGTCGCAGAGTCGGATCCTGTCTTTGTAAATCTGCTGAGCAGCCTCGCCAAGGCGTACCGTTCAAACCACGACGAACACCATGCTTACGTTTATCTGCGCTGGGCTTACGAAAAACTGCACGAGCAACGTTCGCCCGATCCTGAGCAAATCCTTGACGTAATAAAGAATCTTACAGAAATTTCTGTCGTTAAAGGAGACGACGTTGCTGCGCAGCACTATCTGAACCAGGCGAGAATCTTAAGCGCACGTCGGTAAGATACACACTACACGGCGGCGACCGGGCGTCGCTCATGCATGTAAGCGAGGACATCTCTCACCATTTCCACAAAACCTTCGAAAGAGTCAGGTTTGGAAAGGACTGCCTGCACGCCGAGATTTTCGCAGGCCGAGATGAACGCACTGTCATTGTAGGTTGAGTAGATGACAACCGGAATATGACTGAATTGCGGCAGCGAATGCAAACGCTGCATGGTTTCTTTGCCATTAAGCAGGGGCATGTTTTGATCCAGGACAATAAGATCGGGCAACCGATCGTACTGCGTAGCGGCCAGTTTTGCCAGCACATCTTCCCCATCGGAGGCGGTCACAAGCTCATAGGGAAAAGACGCGCACTCGGCCAAAGCCTCTCCGAAGAAAAGCCGGTCATCATGGTCGTCATCCGCCAGTAGAATCCGTTTGATCATAAATTAGCTTTTTCCGTTTGGCCGACTGTTCGTGCGAAACGGGGAGGATAATGGTGAACATTGCCCCCTCGCCTAACGCGCCGTCGGCCGTAATTATTCCATCATGCTTCTCCACAATCTTTTTTACAATTGCAAGCCCGATTCCGGTACCCTCATAACGGTCCTTTGAATGGAGGCGGTGAAAAAGCGCGAAAATGTTGTCCTTGAATTTCTTCTCAAATCCGATACCATTGTCCCGGATGGTAATGCGGCAATATGGCCCATCGTCGGCAACCGGGCTTTCGAACTGCCTGCTTGTTATGCGCTCACTCCGGATCGATACGTGTGGCGACACACCCGGCTTGGAAAATTTCAGCGAGTTGCTGATCAGGTTCTGAAAGACTTGTCTGATCTGCCCGCGAATCACCTGGATCCGGCACATATTCTCAACGGCAATGGAAGCGTTTCGCTCCCGGATAGTAATTTCCAAATCCTCGACAAGATCATCTATGATCTCTTCAAGATCAACATACTCGAACTTGTTGTCCTCCGCTGAAAGCCGCGAGAAATTAAGAACATTTGTGATGATGGATTTCATACGCCCAGACGACTGCATGATCTTCTCAAGGTAGGTCCGTGCGTCCTCCGGAAGCATGTCAAGATGCTTGTCGCGAATCAGCTTTGAGAACATGTGGATCTTCCTGAGTGGCTCCTGCAGATCATGTGATGCTACGGAAGCGAATTGCTGGAGGTCATGATTGCTGGCCTCAAGCGCTTCATTAATTCGTTGCAGTTGCTGAGTACGTTCGCTAACCTTTTTTTCCAGTGTTTCATTCAAGAGCTTCTGCGCATGAATATCGATTAGCGTAATTACCCAGCTCATCAGGTTGCTTCCCGATTCAGCGCGCCCTTTTGCCCTGAACAAGTTCCAGCGATACGTTCCGGTATTATGCCGGACGCGCACCTCGATCTCGAAATTCGATTTCGATGAAGCTGCATTCCGCCATTCCTTCTGCAGTTCGCGGAGATCCTTTTCGTGGATGACCTCGTTCCATCCATCACCGATGGCTCCATCGGTCGGAATTCCGGTGTATGTATTGAATTCACCATTAACAAAATTGACTTCCAGATCCGAGTTGGCGGTAAGAACAATAAGCGGCATCGACTCGGCGAGAAACTCGCGCTGTTCGTTGCTGCTCGATATTTCCTGCTCTGCGCGTTTAAGGTCCGTGAGATCCATCATTGAGCCGAGCATTCTGTAAGGCGTACCATACTCATCATGCAGGATATATCCGCGGTCGAATATGTTGGCGTATTTTCCGTCCTTCTTTCTGAAGCGGTACTCACAGCTCCATTGACTTTCGCCCGAGTTAATTACGCGCTGGATACTTGTCTCGGCGTCGCGCCGATCCTCCGGATGTATCCTTTGTAACCAGGAGGTGCGGTCGGGATTAAACTCCTCCCGGGCGTAGCCGAAAAGTTTCTCAAAACCATCTCCCCACCACATCTTGTTGTCGATAAAGTTCCAATCCCAGATCGCATCGTTAGTTGCCTGAGACACCATTCGGAATCGCTCTTCACTGAGAGAAAGTTCGCGTGTGCGTTCCTGAACCTTGTTTTCAAGTTCCGTATTGAGTCGTTTAAGGTTATCCTTCACAGAAACAAGTTCGACGTAATTCTTCTTCAGCCTTTGTTCTGCCAGCTTTTTCTCCGTGATGTTGGTAAACGTGGCGACCAGACCGTCGGTCATTTTTACCGCCGAAACTTCGTACCACGTGCCATCATTCTCGAAGTATACGTCGCTGTACAACCGGACATCTTCCTGTACGACTTTGACATATCTATCAAACATCCCGTTTACCGTCAGAATGGGAATTTCACGGCGCATCGATTTGCCGACAAAATTATCGTTGTCCAGATGAAGAAATTCCAGCGCTGCGTGATTCGCGGCAAGAACAACAAAATCCTGAATGACAAATGCGTCATCGCGGATCGACTGGAAAGCAAAGATGGCGCTCTGACTGGAGTTGAAGACGCCGCGAATGATATTATTGAGATTCGTGATTGTGGTAATATCGATGAAGGAAATTATCACTCCTTCGCTTTGCCGTTCACGCGTTATGTACGGCAGTATGCGCATCAACAGATTCTTGCCAGTCTGCAGTTGTACCTCCTTCTCGATCGTAACATTTTCATCAAGTACCCGCTGAACGTCTGCAATGAGATTGCTGTACCTGATGTTCGTCGAAATATGCGTGAGCGGTCGTCCGAGATCCGAGTCTATGAAGTTGATCATTTTCGCCGACGCCGGGTTAAACTTCCGTATCCGCATATCGCGTGTCAGGAAAATCTGGCCAATATCCGTGCTTCGGAAATAGTTGTTAAGATCGTCGTTCAGTTCAAGGAGCTCCTTAATCTTCAACTGGTGTTCCGTGTTGAGCGTATGCAGTTCTTCGTTCAGCGACTGCAATTCCTCATTCGAACTCTGCAGTTCCTCATTTGCCGAAAGTAGTTCTTCGTTACTCGATTGCAACTCCTCATTAACGGTTTCGAGATCCTCAACGACGATCTGCAAATTGTTTTTCGTCTCAATCAATTCATTCTCAAGCGTGCGTACGTATTCAGAGTTACCAGCATCGCCTGGCGTATACGCCGGAGGTTGAGCGTTTTCTTCGATGCGGAAGAAATTACTGAAGACGACCAGCGTGCATCCCGAAACTTCGGCCGCGGGTTTCACATGGATGGTGACGTTGTACTGATACCCTTCGTCCTCGTACCGTGTGTTTTTCAAGTTCACATGCTCGCGACTCTTCCACGCCTTGTTGACCGCCGAGTTAATTATAGCCGAAAGGCTTTGGGGCACCATTCTGAGGATGTTGAGACGTAAAGTTCTGCGGGGTAGTGTTAAGATCCGCTCGTAGTTTCCGATGGCCTCCTTAATGTCAAATGCCTGATCAATGTATAGCCCGGCAAAGATCATTTCCTCGGCAAGCACTTTCCGGAAATCGTCCCACAGCTGAATCTGCATGCTTGTCTCACCATTCTGCTTTCTCGCCACGGTTTTTCCGGGAGCAGTCCTCTTTCCGGTCAGGTCAAGCTGACTGCCGACAGCGAGTTTCGTTTCCGCGATTTTTTTGAAGAACTTCCATTTTGAATGAACTTCAATAACAGCATCTTTCAGAAAAGATGGATTTTCACTTGCCCCGAAGAACAAATAGCCCCCGCGTTTCGCCGCGAAGAGAATGAGGGCATAGACACGCTGCTGCAGAACCGGGTTCATATAAATCAGCATGTTCCGGCAACTCACGAGATCGTTCTTAATGAATGGCGGATCCTTGATTATATTATGGTTCGCGAAGACGATCTGCTTCCTTATTTTCGGACTAATGACGAATGCCCGGCCCGATCTCAGAAAATACTTCTCAAGGATACGAGGATCAATGTCCTTCTCGATAGTATCCGGGTAAAGGCCCCGGCTCGCGATTTCGATATTCGATTCCTCGACATCGGTTGCAAATATCTTCACTTCGAGAACCTTGTTGATCTTTTCGAGAACCTCGCTGATGGCAATGGCTATCGAATACGCCTCCTCCCCGGTACTGCACGCAGCTACCCAGACCTTGAGGCTTTCTCCATACTCTTTATCGGCGACGAGATCAGGAATAATTTCTTTTTGCAGATATTCAAAAGCCCCGGTGTCGCGAAAGAATTTGGTCACACCGATAAGAAAGTCCTTCCCAAGTTGTCGGCATTCCTCAGGATCCTCCTCCAGCTTCGAGACATACGCCCTTATATCGTGAAATCCGCCCCGTAACATCCGCCGCTGTATTCTTCTGATGATTGTCGGAGTCTTGTAATAGTTAAAATCAAACCCGGCGACACGGTGTATCAAGAGAAAAATGCGCTGGAGGAGCTCGTCATCAATGGTGCGCTCCAGTTGGATATCGGTGACTTTCTGATGCGTATAGTTGGTAATCTCTTCATGCATCTCCGAAGGCATCATGACGAAGTCAACGTTCCCCGATTGGATCGCGCTGTTTGGCATTCCGTCAAACTTTGCCGTGGAAGGGTCCTGTACGATTACCAGTCCGCCCCGCTTTTTTATTTCCTCAATCCCCTTAGTCCCGTCAGTTCCGGTGCCAGAGAGAATTACCGCAACCGCGCAGTCATTCTTTTCCCGGGCAAGCGCGTGCAGGAAAACGTCAATGGCATTGTTCGGAGCCTTTATGGAGCCTTTCTCTTCGAGATACAGCTTGTTGCCCTTTATGGTGATCAGCTTATTGTTCGGAATCACATAAATGCAACTCTTTTCGATCGTGGTATTATCCTCTGCCTCATACACTTTCATGTGTGTGTGCCGGGAGACAAGCTCAACAAGCAGACTTTTGTAATCCGGTGAAAGGTGTTGGATGATTACGTACGAAACATCGCGATGATCCGGGGTATTGTCAAAAAATTCGTGAATCGCTTCAAGGCCACCTGCCGAAGCGCCTATTGCTACGATATGATGCCTGCCGGAACCCATCGTATCAGGAGGTAAATTTTGAAAATTCATAAATAAAACTGCGCAGGCTTTCAGCCGCAATCATCTCTTCCTCACGCCAGGCCTGTGAAGTTCCCTGCACAAGCTGCTTCCACCGCGCAAACGAAGCACGCGGATGATAGCTTTTGGAACCCTCATCAAACCTGATCCGCTCTTCCGGGTTTCCGCCCCACGTAACCGTTCTCACAAGCTCCGGCCGGAACAGAATGACATACTCGTCGTTATCGAGATCAACCGGTATCACCATCATACCGCTTGCCAAATTCCTGAAGTCCTCAGCCTGATCATATTCGTTAGGCAGACTGTCCGTTGCATAGATCTGCCTAAGTTGTTTGGCGTGTAACCAAAGCATAAGCTCACGAAGTTGTTCCGCTTGCGGAACTTCACCCTTATAGTAAGTTTTTCCCCAAAGAGAAATAGTGGCACCGCTTGCGTTGAACAGTGTGAGCAAATCCGGTTCTCCTTCGAGCAAAGCCGCCGGAAGTTTATCGTTACCTTTCCGATACGCGTCCTCAACGATATTCTTGTATTGTTCTTTGATCCGAATGCTGAAGCTGTGAAGATCGTTATTCAACAGGCTTGTCACACGCGCTGATACAATATTCGAAAGCATCTCAAACACGGACCGGATCTCAAAACTCAACGCCTTTTCAGTCTTGTGATGACACGCGATCAGACCCCAGAGCATATCGCCGTTGAGGATTCGCGCCGACATGGAAGAGACCACATTCATGTTCTTCAGATATTCCAGATGAACTGCTGCAACGCCTCGCAAATTACAATCGGAAAGATCCAGGAAAGACTGGGTGATCGGATTGATAACCGGAAAGAGCTTAACGGGCTGGTACTCACGCGTGGGAATGAACCGGTAAGCATTCTTCTTATAAAGGTTACGCGCCTGCTGCGGGATATCTGAAGCCGGGAAGGTAATTCCCATATATGATTCCATGTCGGGTTCCCCGACTTCAGCGATAACCGTTCCATTCCAGTCCTTGTCGAAACAATACACCATCACTTTGTCATAGCCTGAAATGCGTTTGATCTCGCTTGCGCAATTTTTGGCGACACTATCGATCGATGTTGATGATTGTATAAGGCTCATCGCGTATTTTATTTCGCGATACACGTTGACAAAAAGGAGCTGACGACCGGAGTCATAAGGGGCTCTGTCGATTTCCGCAATCAGGTATTTGTCATAGGAATGAAGCAGCGTAAGAAAGGGGCGCTGTTTGATTTCCCATACGGAAGGAATTCTGCTCTGTTGATCGGCGCGATCAAGAATGTCAATACGGTCTTCGCCCGTGATGTGGCTTTCGATGCTGGTCTCAATAAGGTCCTGGTAAGGAACGCCAAACACCTCGGTGGCATTTTCGCTTACCTGAATGATCGCATGATCCTCCCGGCGGATGACGACCATTACACCATAAGGCTGAATGAGATTTATCAGCTGGATCGGAAGGCTGCCGCAAAAATCAGAATCGTAATTCGTTCTAGTCATGAATACTTAACCAATCATCAAATCTTAAAAAAGTTTCCTGCGCACTGTCCAGGATGTTTCTTCTCTGCTTCTCGTTAAACGGCCCGTCCAGAATTTTTCTGAACGCCGACCACATTGCTCCTGACTCCGGTCCATAAGCTAAAAAGAAACTCATTCCACGGTCACTGTTGAGTCGTGCCTGCAGGAGTCGGGCGATCACTGGTCCGCCAAGCGTCGACCCCTCAGTTACATACATTGCGCCGAGTGCGGCATGATAGCCATCCACCCTGGGCAACGCTGTGCACAGAGCCGGCGCTTGCGTCCGACCGCCCAATGCCCGCATGTCGTCCAGTATTCGCCACGCTTTTCTCCGTCTGTCGAAGTCACGTTCACCGCGACCAGCAAACCAGGGATGGATTGCTGATTCGATCGCGCTGTAGAAACCATAAAGGATAGTCAGTAGGTTGTGGTAATCTCCTGCGTTTTGAACTTCATGGATTCGACGCAACATTTTCTTTTCAAGTTTAGCGTGAGCAAATCGCGTATGCTCTTTCAGTTGAACGTCAAGCATGAAAAAAAACGTAGTCTAGATTTTCAGGTATCCAATATGGGTAAAACCTTTTACTACACAAAAGCCTGTCTCACGAACTGTAAAATTTAACATCGGGCAGGTGGTAGCGCTGCTGTTAAAACTTTTTAGTTAAAAGATATGCCAGCCTGGCTGGGGCTTATATTCTACAGCGATACCGTTATCACCGCTGCATACATCTCATGTGAGTTATAAACAGAAGGATGCGTGCCGGTCTTTGTGGCGTGTAGTCCGAGACTGCCAAACGATGCCTGTAACGTGCGGAAGCTGATTGGATAGGGCACCCAGGGATTAGCAGTATCGGTATCGTACTCGATGATTACAATCCTTCCAACCGGAGTAAGCATAGACTTCAACCGCTGTATGAATATTTCCCTGTCGGAAACAAAATGCAGTGAATTCGCCATCAGAATACCGTCGAGTGGCGGAAGGGAAAGCGGATTCCTGACAAAATCAGCATGCACTGTCTTAATGATCGGCGAACCTGATTCCGCGAGCGCGGATAAACTTTTTTCGTCTTTATCAACGGCAAAGATAGTGCTCTTCGGGGTGAGCAATGAGGCGAGTGCCCTCGTGAACGTACCTGTGCCACAACCGAGGTCGGCCCAACAAATGTCTTCGCGCCGTACGCCCCGGGACAACAACTTAACTGCGGCAGAGCTTTCCATAACGGATGAAGATAACCGAAACAGGGTGATTGTAAAATTTCGTTACAACAGGCTGTAAATTCAAACTATAAGGCTCAGCTTTTTCTCAACGCCTGCTCCAATCGGTCTTTTATAAAGGCGCGCTCCTCTTCCGGCATCTGTTCAGATTGTCGGCGCGTGCCGGCGCTCGCGCGTGCCAGCTCTTCAGTTTCCTGACATGTGAATCGAAATTCCTCCGCTTTTAACAAGTTATCATAGGGTCCGCGTGGCGCAATAAGTTTCACAAGTACAGGTACCGTCTCGAGCACAATCAGTAGAAGCATGATCGCAAATCCCGCCCACCAGATCGGTGGGCTTTGTGCTTTCACGCGGGCCAGCGCCTCCATGCGTGCAGCAAGGCCGTTGCGTTTGGCGAAAGTTAATGCGCCGAGGCTTGCCTGACGCAGCGAGTCATTTTCAGCGACCTTATTTTCGAGCTCACGAATTCGCGCATCGTGCTGGGCGGAAAGCGCCGACAACTCCGCGGATGCGCGGTCAGCATCCGCTTTCTTTATCTTATAAATGGGGCCGAGATTTCTCCGGCGGCTTCCGCCAGTTCCATCGGCTTCCTCGCGGGCGATACGGTCAAGTTCATCGCGCCTGGCCTGTTTCTCCTTTACCTGTCCCTGCAAGTCAGCGATCTCGCTACGAAGCGACTGCTCTCGCTGTGTGTACCGTTCCCTTACCTCCTGTTCCTGTCGCGCAAAAGCCTGTTGTTCCATTACAACCAATTCAGGCTCGATTTCTTTTTGAAAGATCCGAAGCTCCAACGGCTTTGCAATGACCAGCGAGATCACGATGGCAACAAGCAATCTAGGTAATGCCGATAGCAGCTCCTTTCCTGACCTTCCCTCCTTCCTCATGCTCGACACGATGTACCTGTCAAGATTAAAGATCATGAGACCCCATACGAGGCCAAGACCGATGGCAATGAGGTAATTGTCGAATACCGTGAAGAATGCAAATGCGGCGGACAGAAGTGCAAAAACACCGGTAAAGAAAATAGCAGCACCAAGGCCGGCATATTTACTTTTTTCAGAAGGGCATTGCCGCAGGAATTCCATGTGAACCCCGGAGCAGAGCAAAAAAAAATGGGTGACGTGTTTCATCGGGT
>CBKWFZ010000071.1:0-9554 GCA_966673785.1 uncultured bacterium | reverse complement strand
ACCGCGGCATACATCGCATACCGGCGAAGTTTTTTAAGAAAGGCGTCAGCGGGAAGCATGAAGTGGTGATATTCCTGCTTGAGATTTACAGACGGCTCGGATGGATCAGATTGCAGATACAATTGCTTGACCGAAACGCCGCATTCCATTTCATTATACAGTGCGTCCTTAAACTCCTGCAGTTCTTCCGTTGTCTGGTCTATTGCGCGACAAACCTGGACAAAGCGGCGTTCCATCTGTATAATATCAACGGATCGGTTACGTGCCTTGAACTCCTCGATGCGGTCGATCTGTCGCGCGATCTTTCCAAATATCTCTTTCCGGTCATTGCGAAAATCATGCACCAGCGCCAGAAATGGCTCGAGTCCTTTCTTGTTCATCCGTTCGTACACAACATCCAGGGCCGCTCTTTTCTGACACACGAGGAGTACCTTTTTGCCCGATGCAATGGCGTCGCTCAGGAGGTTGCAAATGAGCTGGGACTTACCCGTTCCAGGGGGACCCTGTACCACTACCGACTTTCCTTTCTTGATCTCCTGAATTGCATTTTCCTGCCACGCATCCAGGGGAAAAGGCGTGTATAGTTTTTCTTCACGCAGGTTGTGATTAGCGGGCACGAGATACTCGTCTCTTGTCATTTCGGGGTCAGGAAGGCGCGCTTTTATAAAGAAGTCCTCCAGATCCTGAAACGATTCGTCTTCAAGCAAATGCAGGTAGTCGGGTACCAGCTGAGATCCTGCCTGCGGGAAAAGTCCAAGGACCGCTTCCGGAAATAGTTTCAGCTGGCCCACGCCGTGGTTACTTTCAAAATCGCTCTTTCTGAACTCCGCAAACTCCTGCAGTTCATCCGAAAAATTATCGCGATTGAAATTCAGTTCGATCCGGTTTTTGAGAAGTTCGTACAATTGCGTCCGGAACATCGTAAGATCCGAATCGAAATCATCGAAAGAAAAGTCGAGAAGATCCTCATCTACGTTAAGGTTGTGGTAGAACGCGTACGCGAGCAGGAAAGTCTTGTTAAAGGTTATACCCGCGTCTTCACGACACTCGACAACCCAGGACTGTTCATTTTGTACGAGGCGCACGGGAAAAAAAAGCAATGGACATCTGACGAGTGTTCCATCGGTAAACTTGCCGCGGACAAACGGCCACCCTACATGCAAATCACGCGTACCCCGTTCTTCAAAAACGGAATGGTCGGCACGTTGGAGCATCTTCAGTTTCCCGCTCACAATGTTATTGGCTTCCACCCTGCTGTCGTGGATCGGACAAATCCGATAGTCGGCGCCTTTAACCAGGGCGCGCAGCATTTCAAAAGCCTTAGCTCCGTTTAGAAAACTAAAACGCTGGACATCTACAAACTGATCCGACACAAGGCGCAGTAACAGGAGGCTGCGATTGTTTCCCGACAGGTTGGTAAGTCGTCTTAAAAATGTTCTTAATATTCCTTTTGCCTGTGCGGCCATACTGGATTAAAAGCTGAAATGTAAGCCGAAAAACGGCACCTTATTAAAATGAACGGCGTAGTCGATTCTCATTCGACCGTCAGGTAAGGCCGGATTTTCCGGAAAGTAACCGAATCGAGATTCCCGACCCGGACAAGATCCTCAATTGAAGCAAAGTTTCCATGATTAAATCGATAGGCAACAATAGAGCCTGCCTGCCGGGGAGAAATATAGGGATGACCTGCAATATCCTGACGAGCAGCCTTATTAATATTGATTTTTCTGGGTTGAAAAGCAGGGTCAATGAAGCAGTGGCGCTGTAATTCCGCAATTCGGAACGAATCCATCGCATACACCTCGGCCAGTTGTTGCAGCCCGACATATCCCCCCAACGCATCGCGGTAACGGATGATCCGTACAGAAAGCTTGTCGCCGATTCCGCGCACCGCTTTTAATGTCACCGTATCCGCCAAATTGAGGTCAAACCGGCTGATTTGCCTTATCGTTTCGGGCGCCTTTGCCACCCGCGCGGTTTTTTTCACATCCTCGCGACGCTCCGGTAAATCGATAAAGGGCTCAAGTCGCAGGTAAAGCGCGCTATCCATACCATATATCCTTAACAGGTCATGTTCTTTCCGGAAGGAGCCGCCGCTCATGCGAAACCGCTCAATTCTGACCGATAAAGCCGCCGGAATTCCCAGGCGCTTCATGTCATCCACGGTTACACGATTTGGATCAAAGGGGAAAAGTGTATCAGCCACCTGGGCGGGAGGGCTCCTGAAAAGAGCGGCCAGACTATCCAGTCGTCGCATATCGTCAATTTGGTGGTCCATGCAGGTATTTTTCTGGCAGGCACGGTAAAGCGGAGCGGAGAAAATGAAGGTGATCGTCAACGGCAAAAGCAAAAGAAAACCATTACTTTGAGCGCGTGAGAACCCTACCTGACGGTAAAGCCAACGGTAAATGAAATACATAACTGCTAACGGTTAAACGATTCCCGAATATAACAATAGACAGCCCATGACAAAAGTCAGACGTACAACCTGATTCCGCTCACACGTACAGCTCCGGAAATGCTATTTATTTACAGATCAGTTTGAACTTCCGGGGGCGGAATTGTTGTATTGGAAAGGAGTACTGAAACCTCCAGAGCCAGCTGCCGTAAAAGGAGCAGCCTAGCTTTCGGAAGATTATTTAAACTGATTCTAAATTATCGGCATCGATAGTTTTTTACTGTTTGATTTTCCAACTGGATTTACATTTGTAGTTCTGATGACACAAAACTTTAAAGCTCTCGTTCTTACCTACAAAACTGCCCCCGTTTCGATCAGGGAACAGGTTTCATTAACAGAAGCGACAGTCAAGCAATTGCTGCAGTTTCTCCGGGAATACACGAGCGCGACGGATGTGTTGGTTGTATCAACTTGCAACCGTACGGAAATCTACTACAGCGCAGAAAAGGACCATACAATTGAGATCTTTACCGGGCTATCCTTTGTAAAGCAGCTTTCGAATGGTTTTCAGGAATATTTTCAACAATTGGAGGGGGTAGACGCAATCGAACACCTTTTCGATGTAGCTATCGGCCTGGATGCGCAGGTGGTGGGGGATCTTCAGATTTCAGGCCAGGTAAAAAGTGCTTATCAATGGAGCGCCGATGAAAATATGGCGGGACCATTCCTGCACCGCCTCATGCACACCATCTTCTTTGTTAATAAGCGCGTTGTGCAGGAAACCGCGTTCCGTGACGGAGCCGCGTCCATTTCCTACGCAGCCAAGGAACTTGCGGAAGACCTTACCAGTAACGTACGCAATCCCAACGTACTCGTTGTAGGCGTTGGTGAAATCGGTCAGGACGTATGCCTGAACTTCCAGAACTCCAGACTTGAAAATATCACGATTCTGAATCGTACCGTCGAAAAGGCTGCAAGGCTTGCAGAGAAGACTGGGTATAACTTTGGTGGACTCGAGTTGCTCGCGCATGAGTTGCAGCAAGCCGATGTAATCATCAGCTCGGTATCGGGAACAGAACCGCTGATCACGCGCGACCTGGTGAACAAGATCAATATCGTTTCACATAAGTTCTTCATCGACCTTTCCATCCCGCGCAGCGTTGAACCTTCCGTTGAGGAAATTCCGGGTGCAATTGTTTTCAATATTGATGACATTCAGGAAAAGACAAACGAAGCCGTAGAGAAAAGGAAGGCGTCGATCCCGCATGTCAAGGCGCTCATAGCCGAAGCCATCGCCGAATTCGAGGACTGGTCAAAGGAAATGATCGTCTCTCCGACAATACAGAAGCTGAAGCAAACGCTCGAACAAATTCGCAAAGAGGAGCTATCCCGTTTCATCAAGAACGCGAAACCGGAGGAGATTCAGAAACTGGATGAGATGAGCCGTTCACTGATGCAGAAGATTCTGAAGTATCCTGTTCTTCAATTGAAAGCCGCGTGCAAACGTGGAGAGGCCGATACACTTTCCGAGGTACTACATGAGCTGTTCAATCTTGAGCGTCAGCCGGAAAAGAAAAAATAGTAAGCAGAACTTCTTCTCAAGCCACCATGCTGGTGGACTTTCTCCTGATCCGTGATGGTGACCATCCGAACTGCTTCTTGAAGGCAGCCGAGAAATGATTCGGATTCTTGTAGCCGGTACACGTCGCGGCTTCGGCAACGCTCATATTATTGTCTTCCATCATGGCGCGCGCGTGGCGCATCTTCAGTCGGTGGATATAACCAAAAATCGTTTCACCAAAACATTCCCTGAACCCCTTCTTCAGTTTGAACTCATTCACGCCGAACATTCTCGAAAGCGATCTCAGGGAATGATTTCCGCAGAAGTCTTTATCGAGATATTCCTTCAGGTTATGGAAAACCGCACGATCGGACGCCGTCATAGCCGGACCACTGACAACCGTTGCTGAATGATATTGATCAAGTTGCCAGGCGGTAAGTTCGAGGGCCCAGGCTTCCACCAGCAGATTTCCTAACGGTCCGGATATACGGCAATTCATGATCTCCTGAATTACTCTGCGCATTGCCGGCGTTATAACCAGATCAGACGGTCCGCCCAGTACCGGCTCCTTCGAACTGATTTTTGCCCGTATTTCCCTGCACCACGCAATGTCAGCCACTAAATCCATAAAGTAGCCCCGGTCGAAAGCGAGGTGAAGAAGTTTCAACGGTTCCGCACCGGCTTCAATAAAATGATCGTCGCGTATTACCGGTTTATAAATAAAGTTTTGTTTTCCTCCGGTCAGGGACCGTCTGCGACCGATTCCGTGAAATGACGAATCGATCTTGCCGCTGACGACAAAGCAACTGTTTACCGTCGAACATTCCACGGGCTCAAAATGTCTGATGTGAACACTTTTTTCAAGATTGGCGGTGACCTGCGTTATCGCCAGCATCGGCAGCCTGACCGACTCCAATTGAATATCACCCCAATCGCCATGAAGGACGGTTGTGCCATACGACGCTACTGCGTCGCAATCGGGTTTTTCAAACGACGAATAATCGATGGAAACAAAATTTCCTGCTTGCATGGGTACAGCGAACAACCAAAGGATGCTGGATATACGGTTGCCGGCGGTATTGGTTGCCGGAAACGCTCCCGTTACCGTAGATTTTTATCCTTCTTGCGTAGACCCTGACCAATGTCTTTGCCGTATCAGGAGTTTAAATATTTGAGACATCATATGATTAAGAAAATCCTGAAAGGCGTTTTGATCTTCATTGGAGCCGTGATTCTGCTTGCGGCGGGCTTCTATGTGAAAGTTTATTTCAGCACCGAAAAACGGCTAAGCAAGAGGTATTCCGTCACACCTCAGACGCTTTACATCACACCGGATTCTGCCATGCTTACGAAAGGCAAACGTCTCGCCTCGGTAAAAGGATGTATGGAATGCCACGGCGCAGACCTTGGCGGGAAAGTCATGCATGATGACTTCATGCTCGGACGTCTGGTGAGCGCGAACCTGACCAAAGGCGAAGGTGGTCTGCCGGCAGACTACGGAATCCAGGATTGGGTGCTCGCACTCAAACATGGAATACGACGCGACGGTTCTCCACTGATCTTTATGCCTTCGCATGAATTTTATTTGTTAAGCGAATACGACATGAAAGCCGTGATCGCATACTGTTCAACGGTTCCGCCGGTAGACAACGCGTTGCCTGAAATCCAACTTGGTCCGATGATCCGCGTCCTTTCCGACGCCGGCAAATTCCCGTTGATCCCGGCTGAAATGCTGGACCATGATCACCAACTCGTGAGCAGCGTGAAAGAAGAGGTTTCCGTTGAATTCGGCAAATACCTATCAACTTCCTGTCAGGGTTGCCATAAGGAGAACATGAAGGGTGGTGAAGCGCTTGCGCCCGGCCTCCCGGTAGTTGCTGACATTTCTTCGACGGGGAATCCTGGTAAATGGACCGATGACCAGTGGATTACAACACTGAGGACAGGCGTTACGCCGGAAGGAAAAACCCTTAATCCTGCCGAAATGCCCTGGCCGATGGCAAAAGATCTCACCGATATTGAACTCAAAGCGCTTCGTAAATACCTGAACACATTGTAGCGTTCACGTTTCTCTTCAGAATAATCGATATCCCGGCAGACCATCGTTTGCCGGGATATTTTTTTTAACAAAGCAGATTCGTCTGCTCACCGACCGCCGGCACAGACCTTAGGTTTTCCCTTCGAAAAGCAACAAAGGGAGGCATGCCGCGCCCTCACCCTTATCATTCGCGTTTACTATGTAATTATCTTTATCTATCTTCGACAGATCAAAAGAGCACTCTTCCATTGGCGGCAAACGATGAACACCGGTTCGTTAATCTGATCAATGAGCACCAGGGATTAATACATAAGGTATGTATCATGTATGAGAACGATCCTGAAGTGCGCAATGATCTGTTTCAGGAAATCGTTCTCCAGTTATGGCGATCGTTTCCTACGTTCCGTGGCGAAGCGAAAATTACCACATGGATGTACAGGATCGCGCTCAATACGGCGATTTCAGGTTTCCGTAAGGAAACCAGGAAGATCAAAACCGAGGACCTCCGCGAAGTTCATTTCAATATCACGGATGGCGGCGATGATTCCGAAGAGAATCTGCACCGGCTGCAAACCGCTATCCGGCAACTGAATGAAATTGACCGGGCTATGATCATGATGGCGCTGGAGGAAGTGCCCTATGAGGAGATTGCTGAGACTATAGGTATCTCACAGAATAATGTGCGCGTTTGAATGAACAGAATCCGCGAAAAATTACGCAAACTGATGTTGGAGCGATGGAGCTAGAAGATCTGAAGGACATCTGGAAACAACACACGGCTGTTTTTCCGCGAAAAAATGAAGCGGAGATCGCCGCCATGCTAAAGGGAACCAGTCGCTCCATTGTGGCTAAACTGAAACGCAGCGTCTGGTTTGAGTTGATCTTCACCCTGCTTACAGGTATCGCTATCGTCGTGTATGCATTGACGTTGCCGGATGGGGCAATGAAGTGGATGTCGATCAGCATACCGCTTATCTTTATCGGCTATGCGGTTTACTATATCAAAAAGCTCATTCTGCTTTCTCGTTTCAACCCGTTACAGGGAAATATCCGATCCAATATAGAAACACTGATCAGCGACCTTTCGGCCTATCTTCGGTTCTATCGCAGAAGTTATACCGTTCTCTACCCGGTTTATTTCGCTTTGGGGATACTTTTTGGTCTGCTCGAAAAAGGGACTGTCGATATCCTTGAAACGCTACGTCAGCCCAGAACTATTGTAATGCTCGCTGTCGTTGCCGTAATATTCTATCTCAGCAGCACCTGGCTCGTAAATTGGCTGCTCAAAAAACTGTACGGTAATCACCTTGACAAATTGAAGTCGTTATTAAATGATATTCACCAAAAACATATCGAATAGGATCCGGTTTTCTTTACTGATAACGTGCGTTGTCGTTCAAACGGGTCTCGCACAGAACCGCGATGAATCGCTGCTGTGGCGTGTTTCAGGCAACGGACTGGCAAATCCGTCCTACCTTTTTGGCACGTTTCACCTTATGGGCAGTGAGTACATCGACAGTCTTGCAAACGTGAAAGCAAAGTTCGACTCGTCAACGACCCTCGTAGGCGAACTCGTGCTCGACAACTCCATGACGCCGAAAATCATGATGGCGGCGACGATGCAGGATACCGTCCTTCGGGACCTCTTAACGGAGGAAGCCTATCGCCTGACTTCGGACTGGCTCAAAGAACTAGGTGGCGTGGATCTGAAAATGCTCGACCGATTTAATCCGTCGATGGTGCAGATCCTGATTGTAACACTGATTCAGCAGAAGCTGAATGGCAAAGCGGTGGTACCCATGGATCTTCATTTTCAGAATCTCGCCCGCGACACAAAGAAATTGATCGGACTAGAGACCTTCGAAGAACAGGCAGACGTGATGTTCCGGAGTTCTTCCTATGGACAGCAGGCGCAACAGCTTACCGAATTTGTCAGCAAGCGGGATTCGTCGATCACTTCACTGATCGCAATGAACCGGATGTATCGTGCACAGGAACTCAATGCGCTTATGACCATGTTTTCCGAATCCTCATATTCTACCGCGGAAAAGGACGCGCTGCTGGATAACCGGAACAAAAACTGGATGACAAAACTCCCGGAAATCTTCGAGGGCGGATCCTGCTTCGTTGCCGTTGGCGCGCTCCACCTGCCGGGTGAAAACGGACTGGTGTCATTGCTTCGCAACGCCGGCTATACGGTGACGCCGCTGCCACTGAATTGAAGTGTGATTAAGATTTTATGAAGTCTCTTCGGCGGAGAGTTTTATTGTTGGTCTCCGCCAAAAATTAGATTTACTTGCATGCGATACTTACGATTCGCACTATGAAGAAACTACCTCTCCTTACCCTGCTGATTTTTATTTCGTCGCTGGCTTTTGGTTGGGGCGCTACCGGTCACCGGGTAACGGGATGGGTTGCATCCAAATATCTGAGTAAAAAAGCCAAGCGCGAGCTTAAGCGTGTCCTTAACGGTCAGTCGATTGCCATGGCAAGCACCTGGATGGATGAAGTCCGCTCCGATAGCACATTTGATTACATGAATGACTGGCATTGGGTGACCATTCCGGACGGGCAGACCTATGACCAGACAGAAAAAAATCCGAACGGGGACATCATTGCAACCCTGGAACGGGTGATCGCTGAATTAAGGAGCGGAAGGCTTGATGCTGCAAAAGAAGCCGAGTATGTGAAGATCCTGATTCACCTGATTGGAGATGTGCATCAACCGCTGCACGTAGGCGGAGGCAACGACAAGGGCGGAAATGATGTGAAGGTAATGTGGTTTCGTGTCGACAGTAACCTCCACCGGGTGTGGGACAGCGACATGATAGACGACACCAGATTAAGTTACACGGAGCTCGCCGAGTCCCTTCAGGAGCCGGGCCGTGACGTGATGAAACAATGGCAAAACGCAGGGGTGCGTGATTGGGCAAATGAAAGCAGGGATTTGCGGAAGGAAGTTTATGACTACGACCGGACAAGACTTAGCTACGAGTATTCATTCAGAAAATTTCACCTGGTACGCACGAGACTGCTTCAGGCGGGTGTGAGACTTGCCGCCGTCCTTAATGACATCTACGGGTAACCACAGTGGATCAAATCATATAGAACTCAACGCTATGAAACATCGTAATCACTTCGTTCTCCTGGTCCTTCTTTCCCTCGTTGCGTGCATTGACGTAGCCGCGCAGCAAACATACGCGGAAAAGCTTGGCTTCCCGAAAGGCGCAAGGGTGCTCATCATGCATGTCGACGACGTCGGTATGTCATGGGATTCTAATCAGGGCGCCATTGAAGCATTGGAGAAGGGAGTGGCTACATCGGTGAGCATCATGATGACGTGCCCATGGGTTCCCGGTTTTTTTCACTACATGCAGACAAACCCCGGAGTCGATGCCGGCCTTCATCTTACCCTCACATCCGAATGGAAAGACTACCGGTGGGCCCCGCTGTCGGGCAAAGGCACTACTCCCGGCCTTGTTGATAAAGAGGGCGCACTGTGGGCATCGGTCGCGGACGTAGTGGCACATGCTTCGGCCGATGAAGTTGAAAAAGAG
>CBKWFZ010000070.1:0-9617 GCA_966673785.1 uncultured bacterium | reverse complement strand
GTCACCGTCATTCTGGTAATTTTTCGCTGCGTTGATACCGCCCTGCGCTGCAATACTATGCGCACGGCGCGGACTATCCTGGAAACAAAACGCTTTTACGTTATAACCCAGTTCGCCGAGTGAGGCGGCGGCTGATGCGCCGGCAAGACCGGTACCCACTACGATAATGTCATATTTGCGCTTGTTGGCGGGGTTGACAAGGCGGAGATTGAACTTGTGCTTCGTCCACTTCTCGGCTAGCGGGCCTTCAGGAATTTTTGAATCTAATATCATAAAGTTGCGAACTGAATTAAAGGGTAATGTTAAAGAACATAAGCACCGGTATTATGGCGAACAGAAAAGGAACAATGATTGCGAACGCCTTACCGACAAACTTAATAACAGGATTGTACTTGGGATGGTTTAGACCCAGTGTCTGGAAAGCACTGATGAATCCATGCCAGAGATGGAATGCAAGTACTGCCATTCCGACGAGGTAAACGGCAACGTACCACCATTCGCTGTAAGCGGCTTTGACGACAGCATACAGATTCTTGACCTGCTGATCATCATAAGTTACCAGTCCGATATCCCCCCAGTGCATTTCGTACCAGAACCCACGCAAGTGAAAAATGAGAAACAAAAAGATAAGGGAGCCAAGTATCCCCATATTGCGAGACGTCCAGTGCGACGAATTTTTGCTTACCGCATATCCCTCTCCTCCACGGGCGGCCCGATTTTGACGCGACAACATAATCGACCAGATCACATGGACCAGAATTATCGTGTAATTAACGATTCCGATGATCTTTATCAGGAGGTTGCTGGTCATGAACTGGGAGTACTCATTGAATGCCCGTCCCCCATCAGACTTGAGCAACTGAAGATTTCCGGCAACATGAACAACCAGGAAGATAATAAGGAACAGCCCCGTCAGGGCCATTAGCAGTTTTCTGCCGATGCTACTCGTCAGAAGCTTGGTGAACCACGTCATATTCGCTATAAAAATTTTTGCGAAAAATAGTTCGCAAAGGCAAATCCGCCAAAGACAAAAGTACTTTATACGTATTCTAAATAGATTGTTTAACGCGACAAAAATCCCGTACGGGGAGAGAAATTATCAGTGAGCGGAGAGACTAAAAAGACAGGTGGCTAACTTTCAAAAATGTAGATGATCAGGCTGATCACAGCTGCAGTAAGCAGCAGGAACCATTCCCGTTGGATGAAGTTTGCAATATACCTGAATAGACTTCTCATAACACGCTTGAATATGCACCCTATGCCAATAATCGCACCGATTCTAATAGGCATTGATAATCAGTTATTTAGAGTAAAATGACGATAATCGATTCCATTGTTGGGTATCAAAAATGAACGGTATTCCCAATTCCGGAGGAACTGGTTTTTCCCCGGTCTGGCGAGATGGAGTCATTTCGGACTCGAACCGGGCTTGTGACACTGGCTGTCAGCGCGATGGATTATTATCGCATAAATACAGGAAAATTGAAATTCGATTTTCCTGTGTATGCGTTACATTTGAAACTCAACCACTACGAAAAATGTATCTGATCTTCGATACGGAAACCACCGGTGTTCCGCATAATAAAACTGCGCCTATTTCAGACCTGGACAACTGGCCGCGACTTGTTCAGCTTGCCTGGCAACTGCACGACCGGACTGGTAAACTGCTCTCGCGCCAGAACTTTATCGTAAGGCCCGACGGTTTTGACATCCCGTATAAGGCGGAACAGATTCACGGCATTTCCACCAAACGTGCCACCGAAGAAGGTATCGACCTCGTTGACGTGCTTGGCGCGTTTCTTCAGGATCTCTCCAAGACTTCGCTGCTTGTCGGACATAACATCGAGTTTGACATCAACATCATCGGCGCCGAGTTCATCCGGAAAAACTTCGCGCCGGAACAATTCCTGAATCTGGCAAGGATTGATACGGGCATAGCGTCTACCGAATTCTGCAATCTGTCGGGTGGCATCGGGGGGCGATTGAAAATGCCAAGACTTATTGAGCTGCACGAAAAACTGTTTAATGCCGGGTTTGGCGATGCACACGACGCCTCCTACGACGTTGCCGCCACGGCACGATGCTACTTCGCCCTGCTGACGAAACGGGTAGTTACGCCCTTCGATGACACGCCTCCTGCGGAAATCGAATATGAAGAACCGAATCTCGAGGTCGCCAATTTCGCCAAACGCGAAAAGAAAAAAGAGGCCGGCTATTCGTTGACCAATGCCGAGCAGATTCTTTCCGACAAACCGTTTGTGCACTTACATACGCATTCTCAGTTTTCGGTCCTGCAGGCTACTCCCGATATCAAGTCGATGGTGGCGCGCGCAAAAGCGCTGAATATGCCTGCCGTTGCCCTTACCGATCTCGGAAACCTGTACGGGGCATTCAAGTTTGTCCGTGAAGCACACAATCATGAACTGAAACCGATCGTCGGATGCGAGTTCTTCATCGCTGAGGAACGTAAGAAACTTAAGTTCACCAAAGACAATCCCGATAAGCGATATCATCAGGTTCTGATCGCGAAAAACAAGAATGGTTATCACAACCTCGCCAAACTGAGTTCATTCGGTTTTATTGAAGGGCTGTATGGAATTTATCCGCGCATCGACAAAGAGCTCGTGGTCACATACAAACAGGACCTGATTGCCACCACGGGCAGTCTGAACAGCGAAGTGCCCTGGCTGATCCTGCACGTTGGAGAAAAACAGGCGGAGGAAGCATTTGCCTGGTGGCATCAGCAATTTGGTGACGACTTTTATATTGAACTCAACCGTCACGGCATTTCCGAAGAGGACCATGTCAACGAAACGCTGCTACGCTTCGCCGCAAAATATGGCGTTAAATATTTCGCTGCGAATGAGTCATTTTATCTGAACAAGGAAGAAGCCAATGCCCACGACGTCCTGCTATGCATCAAGGAGGGCGAATTCCAGTCGACACCCATTGGCTATGGGCGGGGCCACCGCTACGGTCTGCCAAACAACGAGTTCTACTTTAAGTCACAGGAGGAAATGAAATCGATTTTCCGGGATCTGCCGGAATCGATCGAAACGATAAGCGAGATCCTGGGCAAAGTGGAGCCGTATACGCTCGAGCGAAGTGTATTGCTTCCAAAATTCGACATCCCGGAAGCCTTTAAGACGGAAGACGAGTATCTGCGACATTTAACGTATGAAGGAGCTAAGAAGAAATACGGTGAGATCACCGATCCTATCCGTGAGCGAATCGACTTCGAACTGGAGACCATTCGCAAAACCGGTTATCCCGGATACTTTCTGATTGTCCAGGACTTCACTTCAAAAGCGCGTGAGATTGGCGTATCGGTCGGACCGGGACGGGGCTCTGCGGCAGGTTCTGCCGTTGCCTATTGCATCGGCATCACAAACGTCGATCCGATCAAGTACGACTTGCTGTTCGAGCGTTTCCTTAACCCCGACCGTGTTTCTCTTCCTGATATTGATATTGACTTCGACGACGAGGGACGGGATCGCGTACTCCGGTATGTCATCGACAAATATGGCAAAACACAGGTGGCCCAGATCATCACCTATGGCACGATGGCCGCCAAATCGTCCATTCGCGACTGCGCACGCGTGATGGAGCTTCCGTTAGCGGACGCCAACATTCTTGCAAAGATGATCCCGGAAAAGCCAGGCACTACGCTCGATGCCGCGTTCGAGGAAGTCCGGGAATTGTCGGACATCAAAAAAGGCAACGATCTCAAGGCACAGGTGCTCCAGCAGGCCGTGATACTGGAAGGATCGGTTCGCAGTACGGGTACCCATGCCTGCGGCGTTATCATAACCCCCGATGACCTGACAAAATTCGTCCCGGTTTCGACTGCCAAGGATTCCGACATGCTCGTCACGCAGTTTGACAACAGCGTGGTAGAAAGCGCGGGGATGCTCAAGATGGACTTTCTCGGACTCACCACGTTGTCGATTATCAACACGGCTATACGCAACATAAAAAAGAGCAGGGGCATTACGATCATTGTCGACGACATTCCGCTCGACGACGTGTCAACGTATCAGCTCTTTCAACGCGGCGAAACCACCGGAACCTTTCAGTTTGAAAGTGTCGGTATGCAAAAGTACCTGCGTCAGCTTAAACCCGACAAATTCGAAGACCTGATTGCGATGAACGCCTTATACCGGCCGGGCCCCATGGAATATATTCCGGCGTTCATCAACCGAAAGCACGGCAGGGAACCGATCAAGTACGACCTGCCTGAAATGGAGGAGTTTCTTGCCGAGACCTATGGTATCACCGTCTACCAGGAGCAGGTGATGTTGTTGTCCCAGAAACTCGCGGGGTTTAGCAAGGGCGACGCAGACGTGCTGCGTAAGGCCATGGGTAAAAAGCAGAAAGCGGTTCTTGACAAGATGAAGGACAAGTTCCTGGCCGGCTGCGCCGAGCGCGGCCATGGACGTGAAATCTGCGAAAAAATCTGGACGGACTGGGAAGCGTTTGCCCAGTATGCATTTAACAAGTCACACTCTACGTGTTATTCACTCGTCGCATACCACACAGCGTACCTGAAAGCCAACTACCCGGCTGAATACATGGCGGCGGTGCTTACCCATTCACAGAGCAACCTGGAGAACGTTACGTTCTTCATTGAAGAGTGCCGCAGTCTGGGTATTCGCGTACTCGGACCACACGTCAATGAGTCCGGAGTCTACTTCGAAGTAAACAAAGCGGGTGAGATCCGTTTCGGACTTGGGGCGATCAAAGGCGCGGGCGAATCCGCAGTCGAAGCAATCATTCAGGAACGTGATAGCCGCGGCAATTTCGAAGACATATTCGACTTCGCTAAACGGCTGACGCAACGATCGGTCAATAAAAAGACGTTTGAGTGCCTTGCGCTTTCAGGCGCCTTCGACTGCTTTGAGGGTATTCATCGAAGGCAGTACATCTATGCGCGCGAGGGCGATGTCAGTCTTATTGAAAAATCAATTCGCTATGCGGCCAAGACGGTGCAGGAGGAACAAAGTTCGCAGGCGAGCCTTTTTGGAGGCGCGACAGGTATGGCAATGCCAAAGCCGCGGATTGAGTTCGTTGAGCCGTTTACGGAGATCGAAAAACTGAACCTCGAAAAAGAGGTCGTTGGTATCTACATCTCCGGTCATCCTCTCGATAACTTCAAATTCGAGATGGAGGCATTTTGCACAGCTTCATGTTCGCAGCTGAACGAGATCGAGGCGCTGTTGGGCAGGGAGTTGAAGCTTGGCGGCATCGTGTCTTCCGTAGAGCACCGTACCACAAAAACCGGCAAACCCTTCGGCAAATTCACACTCGAAGATTACAACGGTAACTATACGTTCACGCTTTTTGGGGAGGACTACCTGAAATTCAGAAACTTTATGAACATGGGCTGGTTCCTCTTCATAGAGGGGGCGGTGATAAAGAACACCTGGGGCCAGCAGAATATCGAGTTCAAGATCCGTAACATCGACCTCCTGAATGAAATCGGGATCAAGCGAAGCAAGGGCGTCCAACTGCGGCTCAACGCCACCGAGATAACCCGTGACTTCATCGGTCGCATTGAAGACGTCTGCCAGGAGTACTCGGGCAATACGCCGCTTTTTGTCAAGGTGAGGGATGACCAGGAAAACATCAACCTCGAGTTACTGTCCCGTCGCTTTCGCGTAAACCCGGTGAACGATATGGTGAAGAAAATGAAAAAGGTCGGGGAAATTGACGTGGAGGTCGTCTTCTGAGTTGGTAAAAAGCAGACGGGTTTTTACCCGATTAAATGAACTAATACCATTACCTTTGTGTTCGGACTATTAAAATATTCATATTAATTCTACTCCCATGGGAAAAGCAATTGAAATTAACGACGCTAACTTTGATCAGATCATCAATTCTGATAAACCTGTTCTTATTGATTTTTGGGCAGAATGGTGTGGTCCCTGTAAGATGATTGGTCCCGTGGTAGAGGAATTGGCCGGCGACTACGAAGGTAAGGCAGTGATCGGAAAGCTGAATGTTGATGAGAACCCCGGTGTAACTGCCCGGTTCGGCGTACGTAGCATTCCCACGTTGCTGGTATTCAAGGGAGGACAGGTCGTCGATAAGCAAATCGGTGCAGTTCCGAAATCAGTTCTGGCTCAAAAGCTTCAGGCTCAGGTAGTTTAGGAATAAAGTTGATTTTTGGTTTAAAATAGAAAAGGGCATCCCGACGGTGCCCTTTTTCGTTTTCATCCGAGGAAGGAAAAATTTTCTTTTCACATGCAACCCCTGCTTCGAAGGGTGCATCTTAGTTTCGTGTAGCACTTTAAATGGCACTGAAGATTCTCCGGTACACTGAAGATGAACTGATTACGGGATGCCTGCGGGGCGACAAAAACGCCCAGCGTCACCTCTTTGAAACGTATTCACCCAGAATGTACGGCGTTTGTTACCGCTATGTAAAAGACCCGATGCATGCCGAGGATATTCTGGTGACCGGTTTTACCAAGATATTTGACAAGATTGGCCAATTCAAAAGGGAAGGCAGTTTCGAGGGTTGGATTCGGCGGATTATGGTTAATGAGTCACTCACCTATCTCCGCAAAAACAGGACGATGTCCGTTGAGATCGATCTGGAGTATGCCGATCGTGAACCGGACTATGACAATCTCGCCGGCCACATGGAGGCGGAGGACCTGCTCACCATGATCGAGTCGCTTCCTCCGGGATATCGCGTCGTCTTTAATATGTATGCCATCGACGGCTATTCCCACAAGGAAATCGCGGAGCAGCTCGGAATCAGCGAGAACACTTCCAAGTCACAGCTAAGCCGCGCACGCACACATCTGCAGAAGATTCTCGCAGATCAGGAAAAATCACTACAAAGTAAATTGAACGAAGATGAAGGATCAGCAGCCCGATAAACTGTTTCGTGACAAACTCGCCAACTACCAGAAAGCGGTTCCTTCGTCGGCGTGGAATCGTATTGAATCAGCGGTGGAGCGAAAGGCTTTTCCGGCTTTCCGGGTAGCCGTTGCTGCTTCGTTACTTTTAATCTGCGGAGTAGCCGTTACGTTATGGCTGCGGAATGACGTCAACCCTGGCGTGGTCGCTGCAAAAGAGCAGCCAGAAACAGCAAAGCCGAAGACCAATAAAACTCCTGTTATAGAGGAACCAAAGGAAGACGAAAGAACGCTGACACCGGAATCCATTGATGACCGTCCTCGCACGACGCCATCCGATGCATCCGTAATTAGACAATCAACACCGGCTCCTGCAGTTGCATCCAAAGATGACAAAGAGAGGCGAGATTCATCGTTACCTCAAATGATAACCGAGCCGGATGTGACACAAGCTCCGGCTATTGCCCAAAACGAAAATCTGAGCGAGGAGGCGGTCGTTTCCGAAGAGCTCCCTGTTGTCGAAGACAGACTGCCGGCGAATGATCTCGCCGTTGCAGTGAACGAGCTTGAACCTGTGCAGACCGATACTGATGAAAGCGTGACGATCATAATCTCCGCTGAAGAAACGAGCGCATACCTTACAAAAAATATAAAAAGTGAAGCAACCCCTGAGGAAAAGAAATCATCTACGTTAAAGAAGGTGCTCAAGAAGGCATCAGCGCTGAAGAACAATGATCAGGATCCGATCGGCGATCTGCGGCAAATGAAAGACGAACTTCTTGCCCTGAATTTCAAATCAGACAAACGTGGACAAAACAAATAAGAAAATGAAAACCAGCTTTTCGACGGCGTTGCTGCTGATAGTCGCAACGATGGGGTATGCGCAGAAGGCCGATACGGTGAAAGTTTCGCTGGGCGAGACCAGCAGGATCATCTTTACCATGGAGGACCCCGCCGATCTTGACATCCTGAAGCACTACAACTTTCAGGAACTGTTCAACGATATACTCAGAAAACTCGAAGACAAGAACCGCCAGACAGGCGACTCCTCACGCATTGTGCAGGAAGAAAATGACCGGGCTCCCGAAGAAGTCGTGACTAATGAGCGCGAAGACAACCCTTCTGACGAAGAAGAGCGTGACAACGACTGGGCAGACCGCGATTCCGGAGACGACAGCAGCTACCGTGACGACGACGACGATGATGACGACGATTGGGAATGGCGCGGCGGAAGCAAGTGGCACAAGACCCGTCAGTCGTTCAATTTTGATCTTGGGCTGAACAATTTTCTCGAAGACGGCGAATTTCCAAACGATGCCGATCAGTATGCCGTACGCCCCTGGGGGTCCTGGTATGTGGGAATCGCTTCAGTACAGCGCAGCAGACTCGCAAGGAACTTCTTTCTTGAATGGGGTCTTGGAATAAACTGGTACAACTTCAAATTCGAAGACGACAACACACTGCTCGTGAAGGGCGACGATGGCGTGGCTTTTACTGCAGATACCCGTGACGTTGATTTTATCAAAAGTAAGCTATCAGTCTCATACATTCAGGCGTCGCTGATCCCGGTCATTGACTTCAACGACAGGTTTACACGAAATCGCTTTTGGGACGGTGACAAGAACTCCTTCCGGATTGGTGCCGGGCCGTATGTGGCCTACCGGATCGCAAGTCACTCCAAGCTCGTCTACGATGACGGCGGAAGAGAGCGCGACAAGGAACGCGACAGCTATTATCTCAATAACCTGAGATATGGACTCCGCCTCCAGGTCGGATACCGGTCCACTGATCTGTTCTTCAATTATGATCTCAATGAACTCTTTTCGGAAGGAAAAGGCCCCAAGGTGAACGCCATAAGTTTCGGCGTGATCTTTTAGAGAACTCAGCTACACCAGGGTAGCAAACTAACGCAAGGAAGCTCCGGCCAAAACCCGGAGCTTTTTCTTTGCTTTCATGTGTATTCAACGAGAATTTTCGCGCTCTCTTTTTCAACACAATTTTGAATGCTACTTTTAAGTGGATTGTAACGATTATCTTAGCTACATTGCAGATTATGGCTGAAGGCATTTCAAATTTATCGCGCAAGGAACAAGTAATCCGGAAGGCAGCTGAACTCTTTAAGGACAAGGGATACGCCGCTGCTTCCATGCGTGATCTCGCCCAACTGCTTGGCATTGAGGCCGCGAGTTTGTATTCGCACATCAAATCCAAGGAGGAGATCCTCAGAAGTCTTTGTTTTGACATGGCCGCTGAATTCAGAAAGTCCCTCGAAGAAGTCGAACGCCAGGATGTCAGCGCAAGCGAAAAACTCAAAAAAGGCATTATCGGCCATATTCAGGTGATGGCAAAAGACCTTACCGCTTCTGCGGTTTTTATGAATGAGCATCGGCATCTCAGCCAGCCTTACCTACGCGATTTTCTGCTGTTGCGCATAAATTATATCAATCGTTTCAAAAGCATTATCGAGCAGGGCGTGAAGTCAGGCGAATTCAAGACGTCTATTGACACCAAGCTTGCCGTAATGACCCTCTTTTCTTCGTTGAACTGGATGCCCATGTGGTATGATCCCGGTTCCGCAATCGACCCCCAACAATTGGGCTACCAGCTGGCTGATATGCTGGTTAACGGCCTCAAAAAAGTTTAACCGGATCGCCTAACAATCGTTTGGCGCAATCGTTTTAAAATTGTAACTAGCCATTTGACTGAGCCGGCTGAAGCTGTTTATAGCACCGGCTTAAACCGATTTGCTAT
>CBKWFZ010000069.1:0-9686 GCA_966673785.1 uncultured bacterium | reverse complement strand
ATGTAAAGATCTTTGCCGCGGTGCGATCGTAAATGACAAGGTCCTGCAACCCATCGGAATCAATATCCATCACGTTGTACTGCGCGGAATTCAGTCCGCCCGACCACGCGGACGCGAGCTTGTCGGTTCCGTGTGTTACCGGTACGGCATCGTCAAGCCGGTATTGAAACTGAGCGTGTCCCAGCATCGAAAAAACTAGCAGACACGACGTCGCGAAGATTTTCATGAAAAACTCTCTATTGCAATAACGCACTTACCAAACTACTGTTATCTTTCCTCCTGACATTATTCATACAACAATCCAGGAATTTCAGTTATGAAGATAGAGGAACTCTACGATATATTCCTTCAGGGACGCGGTGTTTCTACAGATACGCGTCAGATAAGCCCCGGCTCAATTTTTTTCGCATTGAAAGGGGATCGGTTCAATGCCAATGCCTTCGCCGAGGAGGCGCTTAATAAGGGCGCCCGTTTCGCAGTGATTGACGAGGCTGCTTATCAGAAAGATCAACGCTTTATTGTTGTCCCGGATGTATTGTCGGCGCTGCAGAACCTTGCGCGTCATCACCGTTCGAAGCTTAAAATTCCGGTCATCGGGCTTACCGGATCGAATGGAAAGACGACAAGCAAAGAATTGCTTGCCGCAGTGCTCATGACCAGGTACAGAACCTATGCCACAAAGGGAAACCTGAACAACCATATTGGCGTCCCGCTAACGATCCTTGCGATCGATGACAGCTATGAAATGGCTGTGATTGAAATGGGTGCAAATCATCTGGGCGAGATTGCACTCCTCTGTTCAATCGCGCAACCCACGCACGGATTCATCACCAATATCGGTAAGGCTCACATCGGAACATTTGGTGGCTTCGAAAACATTATTCGTGGCAAATCGGAACTTTACCAATTCCTGCTTGACACGGGCGGAACAGTATTTATTAATTCCATGAATCCGATTCTGTCGAATATGTCAAAACGTTTTCCGAATCCGCTTATGTATCCTGCCAGTGGCGACTATTATCACTGCGAGCTGATTACGGCTGATCCATATATACGCTTTCGCGCAGAGAACGGCGAGGAAGTGACCACTCACCTGATCGGAACTTATAATTTTGAGAATGTCGCGGTGGCGCTGTGTATCGGTAAATTGTTCAACGTTGATCCCTCGAAGGCGAATCAAGCCATTGCTTCCTACGAGCCCGGCAATATGCGTTCTCAAATTTTGAAGAAGAATTCCAACACGATAATCCTCGATGCCTACAACGCGAATCCCAGCAGCATGAAGGTCGCGATCGAAAACCTTGCCTCGATGAACGCGGAAAGGAAAGTGCTGATCCTCGGTGACATGTACGAACTTGAGGAAGAGACAGACAAAGAACACCGCGACCTTGGCGCGCTCATTCAGCATCTCGGTTTTAATGAAGTGTACCTGTGCGGAAAGCACATGAAGACCGCACAACTCGAAGTTCCAGGTGCAAGACACTTCGAATCAAAGGAGGATCTTGTAAAAGTGCTTGCGCAAAATCCGTTCGCAAATGCGACTATTCTTGTTAAAGCCTCCCGGGGCATCGGCCTTGAAACAGTCGTCGATTATTTCTGATTAACCTACTGATACCATGAAAACGCTTCTCGTCCTCTTCACCGTATTTTGCTATTTCAATGTTACCGGTCAGGATTGGTACACCGTACCTGAAAAAACGGAAACACGCTGGGTAAGCTTCGAAAATCCGGAAGGCAGGAAGGGCAGCGGTGGAAAAGAAAATAAAGGAGCCAAGGGGCACCCGGCAGACCAGATTGCGCCGGGCGAAACGAAGGAACTCATGAATGTTAAGGGCCCGGGCATCATCCAGCGGATGTGGCTTACGATAGACGACCGCTCGCCGGCAATGTTGCGCTCATTGAAAATTGAAATGTTCTGGGACGGCCATACAAAGCCAGCCGTATCGGTTCCGCTGGGCGATTTTTTTGGCGTGGCACTTGGCCGACGACTTCCCTTTGAAACGGCTTTGTTCTCCGATCCCGAAGGGCGATCTTTTAACTTCACTATACCCATGCCCTATCGTACCGGAGCCAGGGTAACGCTTACCAACGAGAGTTCAAAATCCGTGACACTTTTTTATGACATCGCCTACTCCACCGTCGAATCGTTACCCGCGGACGCGTTGTACTTTCACTCGTTTTGGCACCGGATATCCGAAACAGAACTTGGCAAGGACTTCGAGATTCTGCCGTTCACAAAAGGAAAGGGACGGTTTCTCGGGACGAATATGGGCATCATCACTAATCCGCTTTATGAAAGGAGCTGGTGGGGAGAAGGTGAAGTTAAAATTTACCTCGACGGCGATGGTAAACTCCCGACGCTGAACGGCACAGGAACCGAAGACTACATCGGCACTGCCTGGGGTCAGGGGGCTTTTAATCATCTGTATCAGGGATGCCTGGTTGCCGATCATGAGTCGCGTCAGTGGGCCTTTTACCGATACCACATACCCGATCCGGTATACTTTCACCGTGATTGCAAAGTAACCATCCAGATCATGGGTGGTGAAAATCGCGATAACGTTCGCGAATACGTGAAGAAGGGGGCGAAATTAACACCGGTAACAGTTTCCGGAAAATCATTTGTGCGCCTATTTGAACTTGATCGTGTTCCCGACCTGATGGAATCCTCCTTTCCGGAAGGGTGGACAAACTTTTACCGGCAGGATGACGTTTGTGCTACTGCATACTTTTACCTCGATTCACCAACGTCGGCCCTACCCGCTCTTCAACCGGTTAAGGAGAGAGTTGCAGGGTTGCCCGAAAAATATTAAGTTATGGTTTTTGAACCCGCCTTCCAGTTCCTGCAAAAACTCTCAAGAAACAACAACCGCGAGTGGTTCGAAAAGAATAAAGAGCAATGGCTTTCGATAAAGGCTTCATTCGAGGCTTTTATTGCCGAAGTTTATGACAAACTTTGTGATATCGACCCGCCACTCGGGGGACAAGATGCAAAGAAGCTTGTATTCAGAATTTACCGCGACGTACGTTTCAGTAAAGACAAACGACCTTACAAAACATTTCTCAGCGCAGGGCTTTCGCCCCAGGGAAAAGGCACGGGCATTCCGGGATACTACATTCAGCTCGCACCCGGGAACAAAAGCTTTATATGCGTCGGGCTTTATGCGCCGGAACCCGAGGCGCTGGCGAAAGTGCGTCAGGAGATTGACTATAACGGGTCTCAGCTGGAGAAGCTGTTTTCAGATCGCAACTTCAGGAAATACTATGACGATTTTTGGGAGGGGGATCCATTAAAAACGGCACCGAAAGGATATCCAAAAGATCACGAATATATCGAGTGGCTAAAGCTAAGGCATTTTGTTGTGATGCATCCGCTAAGTGATAGCGACGTTAACAGCAAGAATTTTAAGACGCGACTGCTGAAGATACTGGAAGCAGGGAAACCGTTCCGCGACTTTCTGACCCACGCCCTGGAGTAAGTCTACCAGTCGAAGTATTCATCTTCCTGAACCTCCAGGACTTTCTCCTTCTCCTTTTCGCGGTTCTTAAATCCGCTCTTGATTTCACGTAGTTCGTCTTTGATATCGTCAGCGATCTTATTTTTCACAGCCTCTGTATCAAAGCCCACTTTGTAGTCATCCGTTGTCCCGGTAATTTTCAGGAACAACATCGTCTTGCCTGTGTTGTCGTTTCCGAGGGCACTTCCCGCCTGGTTGTCAGTAAATTTTTTTCGTCCGCGCAACGGAGTGGCCAGGTGATAGTCGATTCGCTGGTCGAACGTATGGCTACCGCTGATCTGGATATCTGTCACATTGCTTCCGATGCGCATGCTTGGGATGAATACCGTTTTCTTTTCAATACGTATGTCATTTGCAATGTCCGCAAACCTGAGCCGGCTCAGGCCCTCATCATCAAGATAGCGGTTCAGTTTTTTCATCGGCTCGAAGTCGTTCAGTTCGCCATTTTTGATGACCGTATTGATGTCTGCGAGCACCGTTTCCGGAAAAAGTTTAAGATTCTGATTCAACGTAAGCTCAAGATTCACATCCGCCGTAACGTGGCCCTTGAGGTGTTTATCCAGAATAAAGTCCTGATTGAAATTCTCAAAAACGTAAAATGCGCTGTCGAGGTAAATGTCGTTTAGTCGCGCCGAAACCATTACATCGATGGCCTTGGGGTTATTGGAATCTACGATACCCGACATGGTTAGTGCCCCACCCATTGTTTGCAGTGACAACTTTCTTGAGACAGCAACTTTGTTTTTGACAAGCAGGTCACCGGTTATGTCGTGCGCCCTGAATCGGCGGTACACCAGCTGTTTGATATCACAATTAAAATTCAGGAAGACGTTTTTGGAAATATCGAACTCGTAATCAGAACCAGCATTAACCCCGTTGGAGGCATAGCCAATGCGAAGCAGCTCGTTCACGTCGAGGTAGTCGCTCTTGAGGTCTGACTCGATCCCGACAGGCTGGTTTTCAAACAACAGGTACGTTATGACGTTTTTGAAAAATCCGTTGAGCACAAAGTCGCTATTCCCAAATTTGGCGGTTACATTACTCAAAGCAAGGTCATTGTTGCTAAACTGGAGCGCTCCGCTAAGCCCGGTAAGCGGAACGCGGTCCTTTCCATACCTGAAGTTTATGCCTTTCAGATCGATCGTTCCGCGTGTAGAGACTTGTTGAGCAGTGGCCTTGTTCTTAAGGAGTTCGACACGTCCGCGAAATGCAATATCGGCAAGGAGTCGGCCGGACACGTCGGTGATGTTTGGAAAAGGAAAGAAGCCGTGCAGTGCCGATGCGTCCACGTTTCCAACAAAGACGCAATTCACCAGAGGATTACCGAAGTCCGCCAGACTAAATTCTGCGCGAAACGGCTCGCCGTTCAGGGTGCCCTTTATATTGCTCAGACGCAACTCCGCCCTTTTTCCATCGGCCAGATTAGGACTCACAAAGGATCCGCTGAGACTGGCAGATTCTATTCGCGACCGGTATTCCGGATGAAAGATCGTTGCGTCCCTGAACCCGAACTCTATATTAACCGCCGGCAAAGCCATTTGTGAAATCGGACCTGAGAGGTTGCCCTTGAAGAAAACTTCTCCGCGACTCTTATACTTTTCCAACGGCGAAGCAACAGCTGATGGCAAGAGCGACAGGAGTGTTTGAATGTCGGTGTCTTCACCTTTAACATGAAGATCAATTACATTGTCATTCTTCCAGCCGTAATTACCCGACACCGCGAATACCGATTGCTTCAGCTGCAGCAAAGAAGGATTGATTTCGAGACTCTTCTGATTGTCGTCGTAAACAAGGTCGGCCTCAACCTGAAAAAGTTTTTCTGGCGCGAACACTTTGCCTCCCACTTCAATCGCATCGGAACCCACATCGCCATCCGCATTGATGAAGTACAAGTCGTTCTCTGTTCGAATGGATGCATTGAGCGCCGGGCTCGACAGCGTATAGTGTTGTTTGGCCTGCAGGTTGAAGTAACTAAACTTTGTGTCCTCAAGTTGCACGTCTCGAAGTTCGAGAGTCAGTGACTTTGCTGACTCGCCTCCAGCCGCGGGTTTGATAATGTCATAATTGGTTATTCCTTCGCCGTCAACCTTAAGGTTTGTTTCGCTGCCTGAAACCGACAGGCCCTTAATAATGTAGGTACCGCGATACACTTGGAAGGGATTCAGCCTGAATGCGATTTTCTTTGCCGTTATCAGCGGGTACTCCCCCGGATGGCTATCCTCGACGTATACGTCGGTCATTACGATGGAGATCCATGGAAAATTCGTGATAATTGTCGCGTCGACTTGACCGACCTTGACAGGGGTATTGATGTATTCATTGGCTTCGGCAATGAACTGCCGTATGATCCGGTCCTTGAAAAGGAAAACAGATAGAATCAGCGAAATAAAGACAACGCTGGCAAAAATCAGAAGGTAAAAAAGTATCCTTTTGTATTTCAAGATGAAAAAATGGTCTTGCAAAAATAGAATGATTCGGTCTGATTGTCAGAACGAAGGCCATGGAAACTTAATATCCGGGGTTACGAAAGTTTTCACGGTCTTTTCCATGAATTGCATCAAATAGCCGGCCAGGCGAAAACGATGTTCAGCGGGCCCGATGTGAAGTTTTTTTTGCACAAATAAAAATCTCTTCTACCTTTGCAATCCCAATTCACAGGGTCCTCTTTTTGGCTTGATTTGTGGCGAAATAGAATGATTCCGGCGGATTTCGGGAGTTTAGCTCAACTGGTTCAGAGCATCCCGCTTGAAGGCGGGAGGGTCGGGACAGCTCGAGAGATAAGAAGATAGGGAGTTTAGCTCAGCTGGTTCAGAGCATCTGCCTTACAAGCAGAGGGTCGGGGGTTCGAATCCCTCAACTCCCACATAGTAAAGGCCTCGCAAGAGGCCTTTACCGTTTTAGGCAAGCGTATTTCTACATCCTCTACTCCGATTCGATCGACAAGTTCTATATCGGTCACACCACCTGACCTCTCCACGAGCGTCTTCGAAAACATAACTTCGTTCACAGCGGGTTTACAGGGAAAGCCGCCGACTGGCGCGTTGTTTTCCAGGAAGAATTCTTAACAAAGCAACTTGCATACGCCCGTGAGCGTAGTCCATTTAAGCGATATCAACCGATCAAATACCTATGCGATTTAACCCAGGCACGCTGCAGCGTTCATTGACAACAAGTTCAAACAAGATTTCACCAAACAGCCGCTGGCATCATTTTTTCCTGTTTCCCATTAATGGAGCTATAGGTCTTCCCATCCAATACCATACTCCTTTGTCGCATTAGCTTCGTATCTTTAAAAAATTTCTGAGTAAAAAGTTGTGAATGGCTGAACAAGATTCTAACAGACTGATAATTATATCCAATCGACTACCTTTTCAATTGCTCGAAAAGGGAAGCAAAATATACCTCAAACAAAGCGACGGCGGGTTAGTAACGGCATTGAAGAGCTATTTCGAAGGCAGTTCGGATGAAGCGCAATTTGACCAGAAAATCTGGCTTGGTTCGGCTGATTTTCCGGAGAAGCGCTGGGAAAAGTACCGGCCATCTGGTGAGGAAAACTTTCGGGTTGAGCCGATCTTCATGGATGCGAAAGTTTACAACAAATATTATAACGGCTTCTGTAACGCAACCCTGTGGCCGCTATTTCACTACTTTCCTTCGTTTGTCGTTTATGACAAGGAGTTTTTTGAAATGTATGAAGCTGCGAATCAGCAATTTGCCGATCAGTTGATGAAGATATATCAGCCCGGCGACACGATCTGGGTGCACGACTATCAACTTTTCCTGCTTCCTCAACTTATCCGGGATAAAATTCCGAATGCCAAAATCGGGTTCTTCCTGCATATTCCTTTTCCTTCCTTCGAGATCTTCCGGCTCCTGCACGGCCCATGGAAAGAAAAAATCATTCGGGGATTGCTCGGCGCAGACCTCATCGGCTTTCATACCTCTGAATACGTCCAGCATTTTCTCAAGGCAGTGCGTATGGTCATCGGGTTGGACCATCATTACCGCGTCATCGGATATGAAGGGCGCCTGATAAAGGCCGAGCTCTTTCCCCTTGGCATTGACTATGACATGTTCCACAACACGTCGACGCTTCCCGAAGTTATCGAACACAAGAATACAATCGTTGACAATTTCAAGGACAAAAAGATAATATTCTCGGTCGACAGACTCGATTATACCAAAGGCGTGACCCATCGTCTGGATGGGTTCGAACAATTTCTGTTTGATCATCCGGAATGGCTCGAGAAGGTCGTCTTCATACTTGTCGTCGTGCCCTCGCGTCAGATCATTTCAAAATACAACGAACGGCGAAAGCTGATTGAGGAGCAGGTGGGAAGAATCAATGGAAAGTATTCTACACTCTCCTGGCAGCCCATTATCTACCGGTACAGTCATCTGCCATTTAAGGAATTATGTTCCCTCTATCTCGCGGCAGACGTAGGTCTCATCACGCCACTGCGGGACGGCATGAACCTCGTCGCAAAAGAGTATGTTGCCTGCTGTACGGAGAATCGCGGAGTGCTGATTCTTAGTGAGCTCGCAGGTGCGGCTTCCGAAATGGGAGAGGCTATATTGGTGAATCCCCTCGACAAGTTTGAGGTAGCGTCGGCTATTGAACAGGCGCTGGTGATGCCGGAAGAAGAACAGGAAACAAAGCTTCGGCTGATGCAGAAGCGTCTCAAAAGCTACGACGTGATCAGCTGGGTGCATGACTTTTTCCAACAGCTCGGCGAGATTCAAACGCAGCAGGATCAGGATAATCAGAAGTTCCTTACAAACGACACAAAACACGAGATCATTCAGCGGTTCATCAATTCCGACCGAAGGTTGCTGCTTCTTGACTATGATGGAACGTTGGTCGGATTTGCCAAGCATCCGAGGGAAGCGATACCGGGAAGCACACTGCTGAATCTGATTACACATTTAAGTGCTGATCAAAAGACAAACGTCTCCATTATTAGCGGCCGGGATGCCGCTACACTTGACGAATGGTTTGGCCATCTCCCCATCAACCTTGTCGCCGAACATGGCGCGGCGATCCGTAGAAAAGAGGATACATGGGAGCTCCGCAGGGAGTTTGACCAGCAGTGGAAGCCGTTGATCCGGCCAACGATGGAGATGTTCTGCAAGCGCTGTCCGGGTTCCTTCGTCGAGGAGAAAAATCACACCCTCGCCTGGCATTACAGAAACGTGGAACCTGACGCCGGCTTCACGCGCTCGCGCGAATTGCTGGATAACCTGTATCATTTGATCCGTAATGCTCATCTCCAGGTCATTGACGGAAACAAAGTTATCGAGGTCCGTGTTGCGGGCATTGACAAGGGCGCTGCAGCGCTCAAGCTCCTGGAAGAATCAGAGTACGATTTCGTGATGGCTGTTGGCGATGACAAAACGGATGAGGATATGTTCCGGGCACTGAACGATCGTGGCATTACCGTAAAGGTCGGACGTGGCCAAAGCGTTGCCAATTTCTCAGTGAAGTCACAGCAGGAAGTGATCCGGTTTCTTGAAGATCTCGTAACGCAGAATCATCAGGCGCTGGCCAGCAAGGAATAGTAGCCGGATTGTCGTAAGTTTAGCGTTCAAACTATCCCGATGACAAAGCAAGAGTTACGGTCAGCCTACCTGGCCAGGCGAAAGCAATTAAGCGGGGACGACGTCCGGAACCTTAGCGTAAAGTTGTCGCATCACCTTCTTGAATTTTTTGACTTCAGCAAATTCAAGGTTGTGCATACCTTCCTTCCTATTCCGGCGAATAACGAACCCGACACGCGCATCGTTATCGCGGACTTGCGCGCAAATCACCCGGAGGTATCGATCTGTGTTCCGAAGGTAAAGCCTGGAACCGGCGAACTTGAGCATTTCGCTCTCAAACCAGATACCGACTTAGTCTCAAACGCGTGGGGAATTAAAGAACCGGTAGATGGTATTCACGTAGACGTAACGACAATCGACTTTGTGCTTGTACCGCTTCTGGCTTTTGACCGCAGAGGAAACCGCGTTGGGTATGGAAAAGGTTTTTATGATCGCTTCCTCGCGCAATGCCGGCCTGACGCGCTACGTTTAGGCGTATCGTTTTTTGAGGTCGGTGATGACATATCCGACATTACATTGGACGATGTTCCGCTGCACTATTGCGTCACTCCTTCGGGCGTTACCATTTTC